>CALENB010000401.1 GCA_937910235.1 uncultured Myxococcales bacterium
CGATTGAGGTGCCGACGCGCTTGATGATTGCGACCGTGCTCGAGGGCGCACCGCACGAGGCTGATCCGCGCCAGCTCAGAGACGGCGAGTGGTGTGATGTGCGTGCGCGCCTCTCGTTCGACGCCTTGTTCGTCGCGCAGGGCCTTGTCGATGAGCACCGGCGCACGCAAGCGACCCCGAACCACGGCCAGATAGGCTTTGCGTCCTGCTTGTTGGGCCGCCACCCATGGCGCCACGTCGTCGGCGGCGAAGCAGACCAGCAGACAGCCGCTCGTGCCGCGATCCAGTCGGTTCACCAGCCAGATCCGCGCGCCCAGCGTGTCTCGCGCCGCCTGCAGCAGCGCGTATTCCGGCGGACCAGCGAACGTGCTGTTATGCGACAGCATCCCCGACGGCTTGCAGACGACGGCGCCGCGCTCGTCGCGCCACAGCACGGCGACGGGCGGGTGTTGCGTCGTGCTCAACGCGGCGTGTCTCGGATCTGAAGCGACGAAATCGCCGGTTCCATGCGTCGCGCCACGGCGATGGCCTTTGCGGGCGTGTCGATCAGATCTTGGCGAATCTCAAGCTCGATGTAGATGACGCCGTGCTCGCGGCCGTGGCGATTGGCCGCGAAGATCAGACCGGTTCGGCCGCTGTACGGCTCGTTGAGCGCGGTGACGAAGCCTTGCTCCCGAAACGCGTCCGCCAACCGCTCGGCGACCGCGTCGTAGTTGTCGTAGAGCACGCCGATCTCCATGGCCCTCACGTCGTCGTCGAGCTTCGGCGTAAACGAGTGCATCGAGAGGAGCACGACGTCGCCGCCAACCGCCAAGCGGGCGTGCAGCGCCTTGTCGATGGCGTCGTGGTAGGGCGCGTAGAGCTCTGTAATGCGGCGGTTGACCTCCTCAGCGTCGAGGTTGACGTTGAAACTCAGGGGCTCGCCATAGACCTCGCGCCGTATGAGATCTGGGTGGGTCACGTCACGGTTTGGATCGAGCACGAGGCGCGAGAAGCCGCAGAGCACAGCAACGCAGTCCTTCAGCCGCACCAGCTCCCGAACGACGTCTGGCGCGCCGATGTCCCAACCCCAGTGGTCGTCGAGCCAGCGTTGGTCACCGGCTGTGTGCGTCAGCGGGGCGGGCACGACGTTCGACGCGTGCTCACACGTCACCAGCAAGCGGCCGCCGTACCCGTCGGCGTGTCCGATGACGGAGAAAGGGGCAGGTTGTGGCATGAGCGAACTCCGAGGTGCGCGGGGATCGATTGTGTGGGTCACCTAGGGGCGGCTCGCGAGCAGGGTCTGCACCGCCTCACGCACCTGCGGCACCGAGTCCTCGGCGAGCGCCTCGATGACCTCCCAGATCGAGGCGTCCAGGTCGCTCGCGGGCCAGCGCTGCAGCACCGCGAGGGTGTTGTACCGCAGCGCGATGCTCGGGGCAGCGAGACACTCACACATCAGGTCGGCGTGGCTACCGGGAGCGTCGGCGCAGGCGACAATCAGCGGCAGCAGCTTCGCCTCCAGGGCTTTCGGTATCATCAACTCGTCGTCCGCCGCCCCGTCGGGAGTGCCGCGCTCTCGCAGCCGATCTGGCTCGCCGGGGAGCGCAGATCGCCTTCGCGCAACCGTCGCTGCTGGAGTTCTGCGACCGCGTGCGGCACCAGCGCCGCCAGCACCCCGCGCTGGTCGAGCACGGCGAGCGAGAGCGACCAGGTGCCGTCGTCATCGGGGCGCTCGGCGATGCGCGCCAACAGGGCGGCGTTCACGTCCATGTCCGAGAGGGCCGCAGCTTGCCACGCTACCAGCGCGTCGGGCCCCGCGCCGGTTCTCACGCTTTCGGAGAGGCGCTCAACCCAGTCGGCAGAACCACGGCCACGCGGCGCGCCAAGCAGGACCGACGTCGTCGCGCTAGTGAGCGCGCGGCTCGTCGTCTCGCCCCAGCCGCGGGCGACGTCGTCTTCGCTGAGGTTGCTGTGGGCGCACAATCGCAGGGCGAGCTGCAGCACGACCAACTCCGCAGGCGTCGCGCCAGTCTTGGCGAGGGCACGACCGAGCGTCCGCAGGATGCGCGGGCCATCCTCGACGTCCAGGATGTCGCCAGCTGGTCCCGCGGTCAGCGCCGCCTCGACGAGGGCGCCGACCATCGCAGCGACCGCCGCGATCGTCTTTTCGTCGAAGCGCTCGGCGGCGCGGGTCACCTGGGCGCGCACATCACACGACTCCAGCACGCTGATCGCGACCCACGGGATGCGCGTCTGGTCCTCCGCTGCCCGGAGCAACAGGGTGTCAGCCTGCTCCTCGCTCAGCTCGAACTCAGCGAGGCGGTCAATGATCTCGACTCGCGCCGCTGGCTCGGCGACGCCCATCGCATCCCACAGCAACGTGAACGACGCGTCGTCCGAGCGGCCCACGAGCGCTTTGTCCCAGTCGACGCGCTGTTCGGCGCTCAGGGCGGCGAGCACCTCCGCCGCTGGCTGAACCGTGACCGTTGCTGCCTTTGGGCCGCCGAAAAAACGAGAGAATAAACCCATGAAACCGCCTCGGAGTGTGACTCTGAACCTAGGACGGGCGCGCTATGCGCCTGCAATTCAGGGCTGCGCGACCGTGACAATGTACGCCGCACCCTGGTCGATCTGGGTGCTGGTGGCGGGCGTGGCCGAGTAGCCGCCCATCACCAACACCGGCTTGCCTGGCTTGGGCAGCCCCGCGCTCACGGAGTACCCGAGCATGCCACCTGGGCGTTTGCTCTCGCCCGTGATTGCCAGCATCGGGTACAGCGAGAGTCCAGGGTTGGTCGCCGATTTGGACCACCGGAACAACTCGGCGCCACCCGTCAGCGCCCCCGAGCGTACGTCACCGCTCGGACACCCGATCAAGATACCGGCGCGGCCGTCTTTCTCCAGTCCCGGCACGAACGCGACGGACCACCCGAACTGGCCGGCTGGGACGATGCCGGTCGCGCTCACGCGAATCGTGCTCCCCGGCTGCACGATCGGGTGCAGCGTGACCGGCAGTTTACCGTCGACGATGGCCGTGGGCTTGAGGGTCTTGAGGTACGCACCTGTGACCACCCAGGCCGTGCCCACGCTCGCCGATCCGTCGCTGTAGTTGAATCCGCCGATGAGGAGATCCGGCACCTTATCGCCATCGATGTCCGCGCCGGCGTCCAACGAATTACCGGCCCTGGCGTTGCTCGCGCCGCCAGTCAGCACGAGCTCTCGCGGCACCATCGACGCGCATTTTTTCCCCCAGCCAAACACGATGTGCACCGTGCCCTGCGCCGAGAGGCCGTGATCTTCGCCATCGGCACCCACCGCAAACTCATCGCAGCCATCGCCGTCGATGTCGTGCATCGCGACCACGTCTCGCCCAACGTAGTCATTGGCCTTCACGCCGATGTAGGTCACGTCGGGCTCACACACCACGGCGATCCCGGCGGTCGCGGCGGCTCGCCCCCAGTAGACGCCCCAGCCGCCGGCGTTGACGCGATCCTTGGCGTCCCAGTTGAGACCGCTCGCCACCAGATCGCCCAGACCATCGCCGTTGATGTCCATACCCATCGCGATGCTGTCGACCGGTTGGCTGGCCTGTGGCCCCCAAGCGACCCAGGCCGGCGTGGCGGCCGGCCAGTCGCCCTTCTGGCCGCGGAATACGTACGTCGCGGACGCGTTGCCCCTGGCGCCGCCGGCGCATTTCGTGCCTTTGGTGTAGTTGCCGTTGAACGTGCTGGGCCGGTCGTCGTAGCGCGCCAACACGGCCAGATCCCGCACCCCGTCGCCATCGAAGTCGCCGCCGGGCGCGGCGTACCAGCCTAAGTGGTCGTGCGCGGAGTGACCATAGAAGCCCAACGCGCGCCACGCTGGCTTGCTGGTGTCGACGCCCGCCGCGGTGCCCTTGTAGATGTACGTCACCCCTGCGCGCGTTCCGGCAAAGACCGGCTTCGCGCCAGCTGCGGCGTGGTTGGCGGGGTCAAAGGGCGCGCCAACCGCCAAGTCCGCGAAACCGTCACCGTTCAGATCGCCCACAAAGCGCGTGTGCCACGCGAACCTCGTGCCAGACGGCTTGCTGGGCATCGCCATCGGCTCAAGCTTTGCGCCCGGTTTGCTGGGCAGATAGTAGGGGCGACCCAGATTGTACCCGAGGGTGTCGTCCTGACTGGCGAACACGACCAACTCCGGGAGCTTGTCGCCGTCTAGGTCACCGACCGCCGCCATGCCCAACCCGAAGTAGTCACCGCCCACGAGGCCGCCAACAGCGCTCGTCGGCGTGGTAGCAGGCATCTTGCCCTTCACCCCGGCGAACACCAAGACTGCGCCGGCGTTGGTCGGACCCTTGGGGACCTCGCCGTTGGCCGCCTGAAGCAACACGTCAGGGATGCCGTCGCCGGTCGCGTCACCGACGGCCACTTTGTAGCCGTAGTAGTCGTAGCTGTTGGGGCCCTCCACCGTCCACGTCGCGTCGGCCACCGTGTCGACCTTGGCCGCTGGTTTCGCGGTGACCCCGTTGAGATCGAAGATGTAAGCCGCGCCACGGCCGAGATTTGCGGGCTTTCCGCGCCAATTGAGCTGGCCGACCACCAGCTCATCCTTGCCGTCCGCGTCAACGTCGGCCATCGCGATGCTGCGACCAAACTGGCTGCCCGATTCGCCGGTGAGCACACCGGTCCACACACGCACAGGCAGCTCGCTCGGGCCGCCGATACTCTCCGCGCTCGCCTTCTCACCGCGGTAGAGCGCCACCAGCCCGTCGTTGGCCGCCGTCCCCTTGTAGTACAGGCTGCTCACCGCGAGGTCGCAGACGTTGTCGCCGTCCACGTCCCCCGAAGCGAGGTCCCACCCAATTCGGGCGTTGGCGAGCGAGGTCCACTTGCCGGCCGCGTTGGGCAACTTGCCGTAGCGACGCACATCCGGCAGCTCCAGGAAGCCCTGCTGATGGCCGAGCCACACCAGCAGCGCGCCGGTGCTGCTGACGATCGGGGATTGGTTGTGATCCTCCGCGTACATCGCCCCGCCGGCGACGTCCATCACGCCGTCGCCGTTCACATCGCAGACCGCCACGCCCCAGCCGAGCTGGTCGCTGTTGTACGGCCCCTTGAGCACGGCCATCGGCGTGACTGCGAAAAGCCCGGTTTTCAGGCCTTTGTAGATGTAGATCGCGCCGTTGTTCGTCGTCCCGACGTCGGCGAGCGGCGCGCCGACGATCAGGTCGGCTCGCTTGTCACCGTCCACGTCCGCCACCGTCATCGCGTGCCCAAAGCGAGTGTCCTTGCCCACGCCGTACAGGATCTGCGCCGGTTTGAGATCGAGACCGCCCTTCTTGCTGCGATAGAGGTAGACCGCGCCGCTGTTGTTATCCTGGCCATCCCCCTCAGCGACGCTGACGACCACCTCGTCACCGCCATCTCCGTCCAGATCGGGCACGGTCCGCACTTGGGCGGCTTGGTAGCCATCCCCCGCGGGTGCCTGCACCACCTCAGTCGCACCAACCGCAAACAGCTGAACGTTGGCGGTCTCGCCGGTGAACAGGTCCTTCACGACCGCGACCACGCTTCCCGCTTGGTTCGCGACGACTTTGTGTGTATTGGCCCCGGCAGCTCCGACCTTCTTGAACACGCCCGCCGGTAGCTTGACGCCGTAATGGCCCGATCCGCCGCTCACCACGACCTCAGCAGTCGATCCGACCGGTACGACCAAGCGAGGTGGTCGTGCAGAGAGCGTCGCGCCCTTGCGGACATGGACCACCGCCGTCGACGTCTCGCCAGTCGCCGTGTCAGTCACCCGCACCTGGTCGTCGCCGTCTTTCGAACCGGCGGTGTACGTCCCAGTCGCCTTGTTGACGGCGCCACCGGTGGCGTTGAGCAACAGGCCAAACGTGAAGTTACCTGAGCCGTTGGCGACGGCGAACTTGAACACCTGCTTATAGGCGACCCACGGCTCCAGTGGCGTCATCGACATGGGCTCCACAACCGTCACCTTGCTGAACGCGCTGCCAACACAGCCCGAGTCAGTCAGCTTGATGACGTCTGTAACCCCGGATTTGCTGCCTGAGAGATACGCGCCGCTGTACTTGTTGAGCACCGCGCCCGACGCGTTTGACGTCAGCGCGAACTGGTAGGCGCCGGTGCCGCCAGTCGCCGCCAGCGTTCGCAGGTCGTACGGCAAGATCTTCGCCACCGCAGGTGCCAGCGCCAGGGCAGGGCTGCACGGCTGCGGGCCGGGCACGGCATCGATCGTGTCGCCGCCATCGTTGAGCTCATCCACATCTACGGGCACGCTGATATCACCGCTGGCGTCGTTGGCGCTGCCATCGGGTAACGCATCGAGCGAGGCGCCGCTGTCCACGCCGCCGCTGTCGGATGGCCCGCCATCGACCAGACCGCCATCGACCAGACCGCCATCGACCAGACCGCCATCGACCGCGCCGCTGTCTGTCGCGTTCGAGTCCTGCCCGCTTGAGTCTGGCGCGCTTGAGTCCGCAGCGTCGCCATTCACCGTCCCGGCATCGGTCGCGGCGGCTGCGGACTTGGACGCGGACTCGGCGCCACAGCCCGGCGCGAGCAGCAGCGAAAACACGGCAAACGCGGCGGCTCCGTTTTTCGCGGAGAGGAAGCGAGGGATGTCTACCATGGGGATCCTCCGATGCCGCCTGGGCGCTGCGCGCGAAGATAACGCCTCTCGTCTGTTCAGCACAGGGCCATTGTGCAGAACGGTCTTGACGCGGATCGACGGCGTCCCAATACTGCGGCGCATACATTTCTGTGACGTTTTGGTTGCAATGGAGACGTAAGGCATGTGTTGGAGTGGAGAAGCAAGCGCAGCGATCGCCATCGGTGGCCTGACGAGCGCCTACCTGTTGAAGCGACGCGGCGAGGCGAAGGAGATCTACCTACCCACGGCCTATTTTGTCCTCATGGAGGGGCTGCAGGCGTTCACCTACATGGTGGTCGACGACTGCGGCAGCGCGCCCAACTTGGTCCTGACGTACCTCGCGATTATCCACATCTCGTTTCAGCCCTTCTTCATCAACATGCTGGGTATGGAGTTCGTGCCGGCCAAGGTGAAGAAGCGCGTGTCCCGGTGGGTCTATCTGGCCTCTGCAGTGGGCGCGACGATGTGCTTGGTGAAGCTCCTGCCCGCGTATGATTTGCTCGGCCGCTGCGCAGAAGGGGAGCCGTTGTGTAGCCACGCTCGGACGTGCGCGTACAGCGGGCAGTGGCACA
Source organism: uncultured Myxococcales bacterium (assembly GCA_937910235.1). Classification (GTDB taxonomy): domain Bacteria; phylum Myxococcota_A; class UBA9042; order UBA9042; family UBA9042; genus UBA9042. The sequence continues at coordinate 7,200 of CALENB010000401.1, forward strand.
TCGCGTGGGAGGTGCTGCTCAACGGCGTCAACCCGAGCTGGGTGTATTACCTGCTGGCAGCGTTCATCGTTCCTGTGCTGTATGGCTCGTGGAAGTGGTCGGTCTACCACTTCTTCGTCGGCCCCTTCATGGCCGCGATGACCACGAGCGACATCAACGAGCGCCCGGCGGTGTGGTGCCTCTTCAGCACCATGATCATCGCGTTGCTGGTGAACACACGCCTGCGCAACTACATCGGCGTGAAGCGATGGTTCGGCTGGCGCTTGCTGTTCAAGGACGGCGAGTCGGCGACAGACGCCGTCGACGAGCCGCTTGTCGAGACCTAGGTCTGCTGATCGTCCGGCTGCTGATCGTCCGGCTGCTGATCGTCCGGCTGCTGAACGTCCGTCTATGGCTCGTCCAGCTTCGACGTATCGCCGAAGCGGATGTCGGTCACGTTCAGCCCATCGATCCCCAGCGTGACGGCGTAGTTGGTCGAGAGCGGCTTCAACACGTCGATCTGCAGCCCATCGATGCCGAGCTTGCTGGCGTCCAGCGGCTCCCCGCCGGGCCCCGTCGCGTGCAGATCTTTGGCGCGGATACGCTGCGCCGAGGCCGTCGCGCTCTGACCGAGCGTCGTGTGGACTTCGAACACGTTGGCGCCCTGGTCGCCGCCGCGGTCGAGCGTCGCGTGTGCTGAATCGTAGCCGACGAGGCCGTCACCCATCTTCAAGCCCGACAAATCAACCTTTGCGGTGCCGACATCGACGTATTGCTCCATCGTCTCAAGGCCACTCAACTCCGCCTCCGCCGGCGCCTCGACGGGGGCGCGACCATGCCGCTCGCGGCGATCGGCGCGCCGGTCAGCGCGTTGCTCCTGACGCGACGCTTGCTCCATCTCGCGCCGCGTCCGACGGTCTTCGCGGCTGAGATCCCGAGTGCTCGAGGCGAGCAGCGCCGCGCGCCCCTCTTCGCTGAGCTCGACCTTGCCGTTCATCACAGACTCGGAGAAGGGCTGCAGCAGGAGCGTGCCCTTGCGCCCGCCTCCTTCCCGGCGGGAGAGCATCCCGTCGTAGTCGCGCGTGTCGGCGAAGATGATGCGTGCCAGCCCAAACTCAGCGACGATGCCGCGACCGGGTTCGATCTTCACTGACGCGAAGCCGATGCGCCCGAAGATGCCGGCGAGGCCGCTGCCGCGAATCTTGATGTCCTTCATGTCGATCATGCCGTCATGCGCCGTCGCGGTGACGTCGATCGCCCCCATGAGCGCGTCCGGCCCATAGGTGACGTCCATCCAGGCATGAAACGTGCCGCTCGCATGGCCAAGCGCATCCGCGTGGAACGCGTCACTCGCGGCCGGGGCGCCATCGGCACCGTTCGCAGCCACGGCCTCATCGCCCGCGACCTCGCCGCCGAGCTTGGCGGGGATCACACGCGCCTTGATGTCGGACATCGACAGACCCGCCACCTGCGCGCCGACCAGATTGCCACCCGCGTCGAGCGCCACCGAGCTCTCGCCAACGCTGACCGAACCCAGACTGCCGCTCGCAGCGTCGCCGTATTGACCCGCGATCCCTGTCGCCTCGGCCGATTTCACGCCCGCGACGGTGCCAGCCGCGTTCGCCGTCGCGTGAGCGCCGTGCACATCCAAGCTCTTGACTGTGCCCGCAGAGCCATCGCTGACGCCGCCGAGCCCCTGCGCCGTGATCCGATCCGCCTGCACGCTGCCGGTGCCATCGGCGTTCAGATCCTGCCCAGCGATCCCCGCGACCTGCAACGCATCGACTGAGCCGCTCGTGCCGCCGTCCGCGAAGCTCGCGTTGTTCACCGTGGCGCCGCCGACGCCCAAGGTGCTCGCGCCCGACGTGCTCAGGCCGGTGGCGTCGAGGTCCGTCATGGTCGCAGCGCCGACGTCGATCGTCTTGCTGCCCACCTGCGCATGCGCGCCCTGAAGCTGGCCACCGGCCAGGCCGATCGTCGCCGCGCCCTCTGCCGTCGCGCCCGTCGCGCTCATCCCCTGGGCGGAGAGCTGATCGACCGTCGCCGTCGTTGTGCCGTCGCCATACCGCGCGCCGGTCGCGTCCGCGGTCTCGATGCTGCCGGACCGCAGCAGCGCGCTGTCGGTGTTGCCGTCAAACCGGACGCCGTGCAGCGCGCCGTGGTCGACACCAACTTCCATGCCGTCTTTCTGGGCTGCGAGCCCGTCCGCTGACATGTCTTGCACGTAGCCGCCGACGTCGCCGCCGTTCTGATGCAAGTCGACGCCCGCCACGTGGCCGCCCAGCAGCGACATCTTCGCCCCTGAGGCAGAGCCAGTTGCGTTCGACACGTCGGCCGACGCCAACTTCAGCTGGCTCGCGTCCTCCGCTGCGCTCGCGCTCAGACCGTGTAGATCCGCCTGGCCGACCTCACCGTCACCCGTGTTCAATCCAGTCACGCTAGCGTCTGCGATGCTGATGCTCGCCGACAATCCATCCATCGGGCCCGGCTCCGGGATGCCAAGATCAGCCCGAGCCTGCTTGTCGGCCTCCGCCTGTAGCTTGGCCTCGCGCGCCTGCTCGGCCTCGCGGGCCCGGTCGTTTTCGTGGACCTGATCGGGTCGTTTGGCCTTGTCGAGCAAGTGATCCAGCGCGCCGCTGTCCGCCTTGAGCTGTTGCGCAGCCGCGGCGGCCGTGGCCTCGCTGTCGAGCGCGTTGTACCCCACCGCCGCCCCCGCGACCTGCCCCTTCAAGTCACTGACGACGGCGTGATCAACCGACTTGCCATCCACCTCCGCGTCCTTGATCTCAATCAGCTTGGCCTCGACGGTGACGACCCCGGTGCGCAGCCGGTTGTTCGCGCGAATCAGCTCGTCTTCCTGCGCCGGCGTCAGCGCGGTGCCCGCGGTCTGCATGGCCTCGAGCTCTTCGGCGCGCTGCCCGATCGCCGTCAAGGCGACCAGCTCCGTCTCGATGAACGCCAGCCGGTCACGCTCCGCAGCGCCGAGCTTGTCGGCTCCCTTCGACATGAGCGCGGCCTGCTCTTGTTTGAGGACGGCGACACTCTCGCGGTGCTCTAGCGTGACCGCGACGCCGCCAATCCGGGCCTCACCGACCTTCGCCACGACGGCCATCTCGTCGTTGTCATTGAGCTCGCGGTACTCCAGGTTGCTGATGAGCGCGCTGCCGAGCGACATCTCGTAGCGCATCGCCGCGGGCAGGTTCTCCGCGATGCGTGCGGAGATGACGTCCGGGTTCTGGCCCGGCGCGGTCCCCAGGGCGCTCATCGCCGGCACCCAGTCTTCCGCGAGCAGGATCAGCTCCTGGCCCGCCAGCTGGGCCGCTTCAATCGGCGTGGTCGGCGTCGCGCTCGCGTCCGGATTGGCCGCCGCGAGGTGCAGCGCCTGGAAGGTGATCAGCGCCAGGCTCACCTCCAGCGCATCTGCGGTCACCTCGATGTCGGTCATGGCCAGCCCGTCAACGTTGAGCTCAAGCCCCGACGCGCTGTCCTGCGCCGTCGCCCACTTCAGCGTGCCATGCACCCCCGTAATCGCGCCGCCGCCCGTCGTGACGGTTGTGTCGCCCGAGGTGTGCGAGATCGAGTTGAGCAACAGGTTCTCAATGTGGATCTCAAACGTGCCTGCGTCCGTGTCGAGGTCGCCGTCGAGCGTGTTGTCGCCCGCCTCGTTCAGATCGAGGCCACCCATCGAGCCGCCAGCGACCTTCTCCGCGTAGTTCAGGTCAAGCTCGCCCTCACCCAGCAGCGCCGCGAGCTGGCTGCCGCCCTCTTTCACCTTGTCGAGCGCGCCCTGCGGGTCCGCGGCCACCGCCTTGATGAAGTCCGTGCCCGTCGTGGCGGCGCTCTCCAGCTGCTCCATCCACGTCGGCGCCTCAGGCGCTTGGTTCGGCGGCGCTTGCTCGCTGAGCTGCTGGCCCATCAACCGGGCGTACCAGCCGCCGCCGTCATGCTGGATGAACGTCTGCCGGCCTGCCGGGCTCATGGTGTCGAGCACCTCGATCAGCAGGTGCATCTCGCGGTCGTCCACGGCCCAGTCTGTGAGGCCATACGACAGCAAGCTCGTCATCCGCGCGATCTTCTCTTGCTCGGGCAGCGCGGTGTAGACGCTCAGGGTGCGCTGGAAGTTGGCCGTCACCGCCGCTTTCGGCAGGTTCTGCCAGAGCCGCTCGTAGACGCCTTCGCTCTTCATCCGCTGAAAGACTTGCTGCTTGTCTCCGGCGATCGAGAGCAAGCGGAAGGCCTCGGTCGCCTCCGCGTCTGTGATCACGACGTCGGTCCAGCCGTACGACAGCAGCGCGACGATCTTGCCTGCCACGTCCGCCGCCGGAACCGTGGGAAGCGGCGCCGCCGGGTCTGCGGCGCCCTGCGGCTGCATGCCTGCCTTGGTCTGCGCGTATCCGCCACCAAGTGGCGCCGGCGCCAGGATCTCCTGCCCACCGGCGTAGTCACGCCCACGCACCTTGTCGCGCGTGCCCTCCGCGTAGGCCGCAGATGCGGCCTGACGTCCGTCGCCACCCCCGTCAGCGCCGGTCGCCGCTGGGCCTGCGCCCGCGACATTGCCCGCCACGACATTGCCAGCCGCGGCGTTGCCAGCCGCCGCGCCTGACTGTTCCTGCGCCGCAGCTCGCTCGGGTGGGGCTTGGTCTTCTTGGTGTTGGGAATCCATCGCGGCCTCCGTCTGGGTGCCTCAACCATAGGTCGCTGGGCGCCCGCCGGCCATCCTCTTCCGCCGAAAGGTCAGCACACTAGGGTCAGTGTGCCCCGCCACAACTTGCGGTTGACTCTACCTCGCCAAAGCTTGATTCTCGGACCGTCGGCACAGGGCCACCATGGAGAGCAGCATGCGCCGTCCACGCTCGTACTTCGCGGCTCGCATCCCCTCACGCGCGGCCCGCGCGCTCCGATTCTACGGGGCCGCAGCGGCGTTCGTTTGGCTCTCGTTTGGCTGCAGCGCAGCGCCCGCTGACACCGGCTCCACGGCCCAGGACGCCGCCGCGGACGTGGCAGGCGACGCCAGCGCGCAGGACGGCGGCCAGGACAGCGGCCAGACGGCAGACGCCACGACCGCTAGTGACAGCGCCGCGCAGTTGGATGCGAGCGACGTAGCGCCGACGGACGCTGGGCACACCGACGCTGGACACACCGACGCGGCGCAGACAGACGCCGAGCACCCCGACGCGGGGCAAGTCGACGCCGGACCCCAAGATGTCTTCGCCCTGGAGCTAGGCCTCCCGGTCAAGGCGATCATCGACAACGTCAGCGCCGGTCCTTGGACCTACGCGGCGCCAGTGCACGGTGACGTCACGCTCGCGCTCGACGGCAAAGCTCAGGTCAAGCTGGTAGGGCCGCTCGACGGCCAGCTCGACGCCGTCGTGGGCGGCGCCAAACAGCCCAGCGCGGTGGTGCACCACGCCGGAATGACGTACCTCGCCGACGCCGACGGACTGCGTGGGATCTTGAACGGCAAACTGAAGCTGTCGCCGCTCGCTGCCTTCCTCCCGAAGACGCCCATCACAGCGATGCGGGCCTGGAAAACGGGCGCGGGCGTCGACCTCTGGCTGGTGTCTGGCAGCGCGCTGCTGCTGTACCGAGACAGCCAGCTCTTCACAATCACGGCGCCGAAGCTGGACGCGACAGGCGCGCATCTGAGCTACGGCGGGGACGTCGAGGGCGGTCCTGCGCTGTGGGTTGGTGGCCCAGCCGGCCTGCACGCGCTGCGGGTGGAACAAGGCAACGTCACGGCGTGGCCCTACCTGATCGGACGCGCGGTCGACGGTGTGCATGTCGACGCCAAAGGCCGCGTCTGGGCCGCGAGCAAGGGCGAATTGCTGCGACGGGACGCGCCCGGGGCCTGGACCACGCACGTTCCGAAGGACGCGCCCACGCACCTGTGGGGCCGTCCGGGCGACAGCGCCTTCTGGGTCCGAACCAACAAAGCCCTGCTCCGGTGGGACGCCGAGGAGCTCCACGTGGTGCAGAGCGCGCCGGCCGTGGCGAACTGGCGGCTCGACGACGCAGGACGGTTGACCGGGCTGGACGCCAAGGGCGCGTTGGTTCGGGTGCAGACCAGCGCGCCGCCAGCCAAGCCCAAAGTCACCTGGAAGACCGATATTGCGCCGCTTTTTGAGAAGTCGTGCGCGCAGTGTCACGGTGTGGATGGCGTCAACACAAAGCTACAGACCCACATACTTTGGCAGTCGTACTACGATAAGATTTTGAAGAATGTGACCAGCGGCGCCATGCCGTTGCCGCCGAAACAGCCCCTGACTTCTGGCGAGATCGCGCTGATCCAGACCTGGAAGAAAGACGGATTCAAGGAGACGCCATGACCCGACTTTCTTGGGTGGTCCTCTGCCTTGTCGCGGCCGGTGTGGTCGGCGGAGCCAGCGCGGTGGCGTCTGCTGCGCCGCCGATGACGAGCGCGATCCAGCAGTGCCCCGTCGACACCCCAGCGCTCGATCGCTACACCTATCTACGCGCTCTAAGCTTGGATTTGCGGGGTTCTGTGCCCAACGTCGCAGAGCTCAAGGCCCTGAATTCGACCGCTGATGTACCGGACAACATCATCGACGGGTGGCTCGCTTCGAAGGCGTTCGCGGATCAAGCCGTCCGCCGCCACCGCGACCTGCTGTGGAACAACATCGTCAACGTGCGCGCGCCGTTGGCGCCGACCTATCTCCGTAAGACGGGGCAGCTGTACTGGCGCGGTGGCGGCAATACCTCCATCTACGTGCGTGGCGACCGCGTGCCCTGCCTGGACGTGCCAGCCACGTGGGATGGCGACGGCCAGATCATCTACAAGCAGCAAGCCGATGGGACCAAGCGCGAAGGCTGGGTGATGGTCTCGCCGTACTGGGCCCCGACGACCAAGATCAAAGTCTGTGCCCACGACGCGCAGGCCACCCTCGTGTCCCCCACAGGCAAGACGTGCGGCGAGACGGGCACCTTCTACGATCCGTTCTGCGGCTGCGGTCCCAACCTGCGCTGGTGCCACTACGGGTCAAGCAACGTCGTCGTGATGCAGTCGTTCGCACAGAGCCTGGATCGCGCCATCTCCGAGCTGATCCTGAACGACGCGCCCTACACGCACCTGTTCACGGCCAAGACCCTCTGGGTCAACGGACCGATGGTGTTCTTTTACCAACACCAGCTGCACCAGATTCGGCTTCGGATGACGCCTGCACCGTTTGACGTGGCCAAGCTGCCGAAGCTCGCCTACAGCGACGTCGACAAGTGGGTCGAGATCCCCCTCGGTCCACAGCACGCCGGCGTCCTGACACATCCGGCGTTTTTGCTGCGTTTTCAGACCAACTTCTCTCGCGCCAACCGGTTCTACAACACGTTCCTGTGCCAGCCCTTCCAGGCCCCGGCGACCGGGATCGACGTGTCCGCGGTGACGGCGACGAACCAGCCGGACCTGCAGCAACGCCCGGGCTGCAAGTACTGCCACGCCTTGCTCGGCCCGGTCTCGTCGTTCTGGGGGCGTTGGACCGAGAGCGGCGCGGGCTTCCTCAACAAGATCGACTTTCCGCCGACACATCCAGACTGCGAGACGTGTGCCAAGACCGGTCAGCTCTGCACCGCGGACTGCAAGAACTACTACCTGACCAAGGCCTCGGCGGACGCCGAGAAACCCTACCTGGGCATGCTGCAGGCCTACGTCTTCCGGCAGGACGTGCACAAGCACTACGTCGAGCAGGGCCCGCGTCTGATGGCCCTGGGCGCCGTGGCGGACAACCGCCTGCCGCGCTGTGTCGCGCTTCGCACCGCCGAGTGGTTGGTTGGGCGTGAACTGGAAGGCGAAGAGCTGGACTGGGCCCAGGGCCTCGCGCTCGATTTCGTCAAGAACGGCTACCGTTTCCGCTCGTTGGTGCGCGACATCGTGACGAGCGACCTGTATCGGAGGGTGCGATGAACCCGACCCTCGGCATGCAGATGCCACGCCTTGCCGCGCTGACCGTCGCGCTGCTGACGCTCTCGCTGGGCGCCTGCGCGGAGGCGCCCTCCGACGAGGTGCCGGTGCTCGCGGCCGCTAGCCAGGAGCGCGCCAGCGGCGAGCAGCGCGACCAGAACAAGGGCACCAGGCCCGCGGGCACCGAGCCGGCGGGCACAGCGAACGCCGGCGACGGGGGCGCGCCACAACAGCCGCCAGTCATCGACCCGAATGGGCCTCGCGCGCTGCCTGCGGGTCGCGCCGGCTCCAGGACCGCAGGGCAAGACGTCAAGTTGCAGCCCCTCGACGAACCGGAGCCCCTCGAAGGTGGTGCACAGGGTGGTGGCGTCATCGCGCTGGCACCAACCACGCCGCCGTCAACGCGACCCCGCAAGCGGATGAACATCGACCAGCTCGACGCCGCCATCCAGCGGGTCACCGGCGGCACCGCGTGGACGGCGAAGAACGGCACCAACGAGTTCGTGACCCTGGCCGCGACGCTTGGCAAGCCCAACTATACGGACATGACGAGCGAGGACCTGGAGCCAACGTCGCTGTTTCAGAAGTTTCTGGCCGACGCCGCACAGTCGGTCTGCACGAAGGTCGCGGCCGCCGATTTGCCCGAAAAGTCGGCCGCAAAGCGGCAGCTGATGCGCGCTGTGGGTGTGAGCGACACGATCAAGACAAACCCCAGCGGGGTAAACGCGAACCTCGCCTGGCTCATTCTGCGGTACCACAACCGCGTGGTCTCGCCGAGCGCCACCGAGCTCGAACCCTGGCGATTTCTGTTTGAGAGCGCGACGCTCGTCTCCGGCAACAAGCCAGACCAAGCGTGGCGCACCGTTTGCGTCGCGCTCATCGTGCATCCGCACTTTTACACGTACTGAGCCGCAGCGCCGCAGCCCAGACGCGGCAGCCGGCGCGCCCATTCCCACGCTCCACCCCGGGAGACACGACTATGAAGCACCAGGAAGACAAGCTCACAGCGCTGTCGCGACGTCGCTTCCTGCTGCGCACCCTCGCCGCAGGTGCCGGCGCCGCGGCGTTTGGCGCGATCCCCAGCCCGCTGACACAGCTCGGCTGGGCCGCGAACAAGGCCGCGGTCGGCACCCTCCCGACCCAAAAAGACCGGTACTACATCTTCTGCTACTTCTCCGGCGGCTGGGACATTTTGCTCGGACTCGACCCGCGCGATCCGGTGAAGTTCAACAAGGGCAAAGTCGCCGTCACCCAGATCGACCCGGCCTACGAGATGCTGAGCAACCCGCCCAACGACGGCAAGCCGGTGAAGCTAAAGGGTGCTGGTGGCAAGACCGCCGAGTTTGGGCCGTACATCGGTGATCTGGCCAA
>CALENB010000402.1 GCA_937910235.1 uncultured Myxococcales bacterium
GCGTGTGGACGCCGGCCAAGACGGGCAGCGTGTGCGGCGACGGAGAGGTGTGCAACAAGAGCGGGCAGTGCAGCGTGCTCACCGATGGCTGGGCGCGGCAGATCAGCTCCGATGCTCACGGCTACCATTACTGCGCGGTCACGGTCGACGCGACGGTCGCTTGCTGGGGGCGCAACAACTACTTCCAGACAGGCTACGGGCTCGGGACGGGCAATCGCTCAACGCCATACGTGGTTCCGGGCCTGACGAAGATTAAAGCGGTAGAGACGGGCCGCTTTCACAGCTGCGCGCTGAGCTCCGTTGGCGAAGTCTACTGCTGGGGTCGCAACAACGCGCGCCAGTCCGTGCCGTCCGCGACGGCCTCGAACGTGGCCAAAGCGACCAAGGTGGCTGGGCTGCTCGGCGTTCGCGGCGTCGCCGCTGGGCACGACTTCACCTGCGCGCATCTCTCCGACCGTCGGGTGAGCTGCTGGGGTGCCAACTCCGAGGGCCAGCAGGGCCACGGCGACACCACCATGGTCAGCAAGCCGAAGATCGTCGCTGGCCTCACAGGTGTGCTCAGCCTCTCCGGCGACAGCAATCACCTCTGTGCCGTGCGGTCGGACGGCGGCCTGTGGTGTGCCGGGATGAACGTCGACTACCAGACCCACCAGACCTCCGGTCAGAAGATGGTCTTCACCAAGCGCGGCGGCCCGCAAATTCCGAGCCTTAGCGCCGTTGTGGCTGGCTTTAAGACGACCTGCGCCGGTTCAGCGAACGGTTGGGCTTGCGTGGGCAACAGTCTCCACGGCGCCATGGGCGACGGCAGCACGACTGACGCCGTATCGCCTGCTGCCGTCAACGTGAGCGCGCAGCCGCTGGCGGACATGGCAACCGGATACTACGCACACTTCGCGCTGACGTCAGGCGGTGACGTCTGGGGCGCTGGTCACGATTCCTACGGCGCTTTTGGCCTCGCCAACACGGCTACTACGCGGTCGAACTACGTCATCACGGGTTATGGCAAGGCCGTTGATGTGGACGGCGGCTATCGGAACGCTTGCGTGCTTTCGCCTGCTGGCGCCGTGTTCTGCTCGGGCTACAATGCCTATGGCGGTCTGGGCAATGGCTCGACGACCAGCAGCAACGTGCCTGTCGCGGTGATGGGACCATGCACTAGCGCGAGTCAGTGCGCCGACGGCAACCCCTGCACCCTCGACGCCTGCGCTGGCGGTTCCTGCAGCTGGAAGGCCAGCAGTGGTGCCAAGTGCGACGACGGCGACGCGTGCACCGACGCCGATAGTTGCAGCGCGGGACAATGCATCGGCAAAGCGGTCATCTGCGACGACAAGAACGCTTGCACGCTCGGCGATAAGTGCGCGGTGCAGGCCGGCAGCCCGGTGTGCGTCGCGGGTGTTAAAAAGAAGTGCGACGACGGCGACAAGTGCAGCGCCGACAGCTGCGACGTGACCACAGGAGCGTGCGAGTTCAAGCCCATCGACGGCTGCACAATCCCGTGCACCACGAGCGGAGACTGCGACGACAAGAACAGCTGCACGAGCAACACCTGTGTGGCCGGCACCTGCCAGAAGGCGTCCGCGAACAACGGCTACCTCTGTGACGCCGGCAAGGTGTGCAAAAACGGGGGGTGCGTGGGTAGCGGCAAGGGCTGGGCGACGCTCATCGCCAGCAACACGTACGCGGCTCATGCCTGCGCTATCGGCACCGACACCAAGCTCTACTGCTGGGGCTCGGGTTCCGACTACCGTACTGGCCAGGTGTCGACGACCACGCTGAAGACGCCCAAAGCTGTGCCAGGCATCTCCGGTGTCACGGACCTCGCTGTGGGGTACAGCCACACCTGTGCACAAGCTGGCGGCACGTGGTGGTGCTTCGGCGACAACTTCTACGGCGCGCTCGGCACCGGGACGCCCGGCAGCGACCAGCCGCAGCCGCAGGAGGTCAAGGCTGCAACCAACGTGGTCGACATGGCGCTCGGTCACCGGTTCAGCTGCGCGCTACTCGCCAGCGGGAAGGTGAACTGCTTCGGCTACGGCGCCGCCGGACGACTCGGCAATGGCGGCACTTCGAGCTTCAGCAAGGCCGTGGAGGTCAAGGGGGTCGCCAACGCCACGGCGATCTGGGCGGGCTACGACCACGCCTGCGCTCGTCTCGCCGACGGCACCGCCATGTGCTGGGGCAGCAACCAGGCGTTCGCCATATCAACGTCGCCAAGCACCACGCTGAGCACCCCCGTGGTGAAGGCCGGCGCTAAGGGCGTACAGCGCCTCGCTGGCTACTACAGCGGCACGTGCTGGACCACGGTCACCGGCAAAGCGTTCTGTACGGGCGACAATGACCACGGCCAGCTCGGCTCGCAGGCGCCGACTGACCAGAGCGCTCCGCTGGAGCTCCTCGGGCCCTCGGACGTGTTTCACGTTGAAGGCGGCGGCAACCACCTCGTGGCCCTGAACGGCGCCGGCAAGGTGTGGGTTGCGGGCCTCAACAACGACGGTCAGCTCGGCACGAACAACAAGACCACGAGCACGAAGTTCGTCGCTCCGGTCATCGCCGCGCCCGGACAGCCGGTGCAGGTCGCCGCTGGGAACACCTTCACGTGTCTGCTGACGGACGAAGGCCAGGTGGCGTGCACGGGCAATGGTAGCAAGGGTCAGCAGGGCGACGGCGCGACGGCCGACGACATCGTGTTCTCCTTGGTCGGTGGGCCGTGCGCGAGCGGCGAGGACTGCTACGACGGCGATCCGTGCACTACTGACACGTGCGGCGCTGGCGCCTGCAATTTCGCGCCAAAGAGCGGGGAATCTTGCTCCGACGGCCTGGCCTGCACAACCAAAGACGCCTGCACCAGTGGGATCTGCAAGGGCACGCCAGTGGTGTGCGACGACAACAACGCGTGCACGGTGGGCGACGCGTGCCACGAAGGGAAGGACAGCGAGGCTGTCTGCGTAGCTGGCAAGAAGACCGACTGCGACGACGACAACACGTGCACCAACGACAGCTGCAACACGTCGACCGGGGGCTGTGAGAACGCCGTGATCCCGGGCTGCGTGCAAGGTTGTAAGGCGGACAGCGACTGCGAGGACGGCAACATGTGCACAGCGGACGCTTGCTTTTCTGGCAAGTGCGCTACTCAGGCCGACTTTGACGGTTTCGTTTGCGACGAGGGCAAGACCTGTAGCGGCGGCGCGTGCAGCGGCTCTGGCAAGGGGTGGGCAGCGAAGATCAGCGGTTCGCCTTTCGGGCAGCACTTCTGCGCGCTCCACGTCGACGGCACCGCGTGGTGCTGGGGCAACGGCGGCGACGGTCGACTGGGCGACGGCTCCACCCAGAGCAACCTCAAGCCGAATAAGGTGAGCGCCCTCAAAGACTTGGTTGATGTCTACGCCTTCCACCGGCACTCCTGCGCACTCGACAAGGCCGGCACAGCATGGTGTTGGGGCGACAACACCTACGGCCAGTTGGGACTCGGCGCGACAGGCCAAGACAGCACAACGCCCGAAGCCGTCACGGTCGTGAGCGGTGTGATCGAGCTCGCGGGCGGGCGCTTCTACACTTGCGCGCTGCGGAAGGCCGGCACGGTGACCTGCTGGGGCTACGGCCATCACGGTCGCTTGGGCAGCGGGGCGACGTCGTCGGCCAATGTGCCGAAGGGTGTACCTGTGAAGGGGCTCACCGATGTGGTCCACATTCATGGGTTCACGGACCATGCCTGCGCGACGAAGAAAGACGGGACGATT
>CALENB010000403.1 GCA_937910235.1 uncultured Myxococcales bacterium
GTGCCAGCGTCCGGCGTGGTGCCAGCGTCCGGCGTGGTGCCAGCGTCCGGCGTGGTGCCAGCGTCCGGCGTGGCGCCAGCGTCCGGTGTGGTGCCAGCGTCCGGTGTGGTGCCCGCGTCCGGTGTCGTACCGCGTCCGGTGTCGTACCCGCGTCCGGTGTCGTACCCGCGTCGGTGTCCGCCGCGCTGCCGGTGTCTGCCGCGCCAGTGTCCGCCGCGCCAGTGTCCGCCGCGCCAGTGTCCGCCGCGCCAGTGTCCGCCCCAGTGTCCGCGTTGACGTCGTCGGCCACGTCCTGGGCCCCTGCCGACGCATCAGCCGGCGACTTAGCGGCCTCTTCGGCGCCACAGCCGGCGAGCGTCAAGGCCAGGAATGCGCTCAACGCGGTGAACCAGATCTGCGCCGATGGCGGTGACTGGGGTGGTGGAGACGAAGCGAGCTGTTCATGGGCTGGGGTCCTGCGGTTGTGAAGTGCTGCGGCGCTGGTGCCCATGTCTGCCTGGGGCTGGAGCCAATGCGCCCCCATACCGCTGTGCGGTCGGGAATCCAAGGTGTGCGGCACAGAAAGCGAGGTGCTTGTAAGCGGTGCTCGTCGCACGACCGCCTTCCCGGCGCGCCGCTGAGGCCGCCCGAGGGCGTCCGCTGCCACCGTACCAGACTCCGAGCGCGGACCACCCTTCCGTGATCCTACGCCTGCGCGGAGCGCAGCGCGGGCGACTGAGCCCGACGCGCCGCGCCACGCGCACCGTCTCCCTCGACCGCCTGGCGCTCCGCTAGGAAGCCAACACGGCTATCTACTAGCAAAACCGGCCCAATCGCCCCTAAGATGTCGCACCCATCCGTCGTTGTCGGCACCGTCGCCGTCGTCGCCGCAAAGGAGCGCCCCATGTTTCGCCCAGTCCGCACCGCCCTCACCCTCATCACCGTCGCCTGCGCCCTCGCCGCGTGTGGCACCGACCCCACCACCCCGAGCGCCGTTGACGCCGGCACCGCGCTCGACAGCGCCGCGGCCGACACCGGCGTTGCGGCTGACACGGGCAGCGTGGCCGACACCGGCAGCCCGGCCGACACGGGCGCGGCAGACACGGGCGCGGCAGACACCGGCAGCGCGGCGGACACCGCCGGGCCGCCCTCCAAGTACAACAGCTTCGACACGGCGCTTGAGTTGACGCTCGGCGCAGACGCGACCGCAGAGTCGCTCAATCCGACCGGCGAATCGGACTACTTCAAGTTCGAGGGCAAGAAAGGCGCGGCGACCTACATCGGCGTCGCCGCGCAAGAGACCGCGTTTGACGCGGAGGCGATCGACACCGTCATCACGCTCTACGACGCCGACAAGAACAAGATCGCCGTCAACGACGACCCGACCCCCCGCAACACCAACGACAGCGCGCTGTACGTGATCCTGCCCAAAGACGGCACGTACTACGTCGTCGTGCAGGAGTGTTGGACCTGGCTCGCCAGCGAGAAGATCAGCGGCTCATGCGCAGAGTCCAAGATCAAGACCAAGACCGACTACACCATCTTCGCCGGCACGCTGAACGACAAGCTGAGCTGGATCGTGAAGGACGCCGAGACGGGCGACGCCGCCGCGGACGCCACAAAAATCGGCTATGAGAAGAACACCGCGGGCACGTCGTACAACACGGTCCGCATCTTCGGGCTCTTCAAGGACGCGACCGACACCGATTGGTACACGTTCGTCATGCCGTCGGACATCACCACGACCGGGAGCCGCTTGCAGGGCAGCTTCACGCCGCACCCCGCCGGCGTCGACGGCAACGGCTCGACCACGACCATCGGGTTGGCTGCGATCTCTCTCGCCTCTGCGCCGACGGCCGTCGTCGCCAGCGTCGACCTCGCCAACAAGGGCACCGCGCTCGGTGTGCCGCTGAAGGCGGGTGAGACGTACCTGCTGTCCGTCACGCATCCCGGCGGCACGGCTGGCGCCAACGACTTCTACTTCATGAATCACCGACCTTCGTCCGACAATCCACTCGAGGCCGCTGACAAGACCAACGACGACATCAAGACCGCCGAGGCGATGCAGACGGGGCAGGGCACCGTCGAGACCAACACCTACTTCTTCATCACCGGCGACATCGCGCCAGCGAGCGACGTCGATCACTTCTCGCTCGCGATCCCGACCGGCGAGGAGACCGGCACCATCAACGTCGCCTGCTCCGCACAGCGGGCGGGCTCAGGGCTGCGCGGCTTCGAGATGGCGTTGATGAAAGAGGACGGCGCGCAGCTCAGCGGCGGCGCGACCATCGAGAGCGAGGCCATCGGCGCGGTGCTGACGGGGGTGGAGATCGGCGGCGCGTCCAAGCTGATTCTGCGCTTGAAGGCCGATAAACAGGACCCTGCGGTGAGCAGCACGTTCTATCGCTGCGGTGTGCAGGTCGTGAAGAAGAAGTAGCGGCGGCCCAGCGTCCCGGTCCCAGCGTCCCGGTCCCAGCGTCGCGGTCCGAGCGTCGGCCTCGTAGCTAGGCGATCTTCGACCCCGCCGGCGCGTCACCGTCCGGTCGCATCGGCACGAGCGCGCCGTCGGCCGTCTCAGCCAGCATCATCATGCCCTGACTCCACATGCCCATGAGCTTGCGTGGCTGCAGGTTGGCCAGCACCTGGATCTTGGTGCCGATCAGCTGCGCCGGCGTCAGATGCTCCGCCACGCCAGCCAAGATTTGACGCATGCCCAGCTCGCCCAAGCTGACCTGAAGTCGCAGCAGCTTCTTGCTCTTCTTCACAGGCTCGGCGCTCAGCACCTCACCGACACGCAGATCCAGCGCCATGAACTGGGCGTAGTCGATGGGGTTGTCGATGTGCACCTCCGGCGCGTCCTGCTGCGTCGCGATCGGCGCGTGTTTCTGCTTCGCGTCGGCTGTTTTGCCCGCGTCGGCGCCGTCCTCCAGCTTGTAGCGTGGAAAGAGCGCGCCGCCCTTTGGGACCTTAGCGCCCGCCGGCAGATCGCCCCACGTCAGCTTCGACAACGGCAGGATCCCGCCGCTCCACCCGATGCGCGTCAAGATCGCCTCCGCCGTCTCCGGGATGGCCGGCCAGAGCAGATTCGCCGCGAAACGGATCCCCTCCAAGCAGTGGTAGATCGTCACCGCCGCCGCGTCCTTGTCGGTTTTTACGGTCTTGAAGGGCTGGTCTTGGGCGAGCACCTGATTGAGCCGCTGCACCAGCGTCATCACATCGGCCAGCGTCACGTGCAGCTTCAGCTCGTCGACCGTCTTGTCCACCGGCCACACCTGCTGCGCCGAGGCGGTCGCTTCAAACGGCACGTCCTCGCCGATGAGGTAGCGACCCAGCGCCTGCGCCGACTGCAGCAGCGGGCTCAGCGCGCGACCCTCCGGCAACGTCGGCACCTGACCGCCAAAGTGCTGATCCACAATCGCCGCGGTTCGCTGCACCAGATTGCCGAGATCATTGGCTAGATCGGTGTTGTTCCGCTTCACCAGCGCCGCTTCGCTGAAGTTGGCGTCCTGCCCCACCGCCATCTCTCGCAGCAGGAACCAGCGCAACACCTCGGGGCCGTACTTGTCCTTCAAACCGAGCGGATCGACCACGTTGCCAAGGGATTTGCTCATCTTGGTGTCGTCCATCAACCACCAGCCGGTCACGCAATACTGCCGTGGCGGGGCTAGACCGAGGGCCATGAGCATCGTCGGCCAGTACACGGCGTGGGTGGTCAGGATGTCTTTGCCGAGGAAGTGACAGACCTTGGGCCACCACGTCTCGAAGCTCGACAGCCCGTCCGCGCCGCTCGCCGCGCCATCGCCCAACACCGCCGCGTTCTCGGCCTCTGCGCCGTAACCTCCGATCGCGGTGACGTAGTTGAGCAGGGCGTCGAACCACACATACGTCACGAAATCGGCGTCGAAGGGCAGCTCGATACCCCAGCTGAGGCGCGACTTGGGCCGGCTGATGCACAGATCGAGCAAGGGCTCTCGCAGAAAGCCGAGCACCTCGTTGGCGCGATTCGCTGGCAAGATCCGCATGCGACCGGACTCGATCGCGTCGATGAGCGGCTGCTGAAAGCGGCTCATGAGGAAGAAGTAGTTCGCCTCCTCCAGCCACACGACGGCCTGGCCTGTGTCGGGGCAACGACCGTCGACGAGGTCCTTCTCGGTCCAAAAACGCTCGGCTGAGGTCGAGTACCAGCCCGAAAACGAGCGCTTTTCGATGAGCTTGTCGTCCCACAGCTGCTGCAACGCGCGCTGCACGACGCCCTCATGGCGCGGCTCGGTGGTGCGGATGAACTGATCGGGCGCGGTGTGCAGCGCCGGCCACAGCTCGCGAAACGTCGCCTGCAGCTCATCGACGTGCTGCTGCGGCGAGATGCCCCGCTGGTCGGCGGCCTCCTGCACTTTCTGGCCGTGTTCGTCGGTGCCCGTGCAGAAGTAGGTCTGCTCGCCCAGCAGCTGGTGGTAGCGCGTCGCGGCGTCCGCCACCGTGGTGCAGTAGGCGTGGCCAATGTGAGGCTTGCCGTTGGCGTAGTAGATGGGCGTCGTGGCGTAAAAGCGGGTCATGCGGGCTCCTTGGCGGCGGGCAGGATTGAGCGGCGGCGGGGGCGGGTCAAGCCGCGCTGCACAAACCGTGGCGGCAGCGTCGACCGCGGCACGTTGAGGTCGACGGACGCTGGCCGTCGTGGCACAAGTTCGCCCGCGCGGGACCTTCGCCGGCGCGCGACCACAGCGAGTTGGCATGATGGAACACAACCCCACCCACACGATCGCCCCCACGCCTGCGACGGATGACGGCGCCGCCCCGCCGAGCAACGCCGTCCGCAGCCTCGTCGCGCGGGCGGTCCGTGAATTCGGCCTGATCGCGCCCGGCGATCGCGTGGCGGTCGGCATCTCCGGCGGCAAGGACTCTCTGCTGCTCTTCAGCGCCCTGCGCGACCTGCAGCGCCGCCAGGACTTGTCGTTTGAGCTGACCGCCGTGCACCTCGACCAGCACCAGCCGGGCTTCGCCCGCGCGACGTTCGATCACAGCCTCGCCGCCCTCGGCATCGACTGCGCCATCGCCTCGGAAGACACGTGGTCGGTGGTGTCGAGCAAGCTGGAGCCGGGTCAGATCCCGTGTGCGCTCTGCAGCCGCATGCGGCGCGGGGTGCTCAATCAATGGTGTCAGGCGCGCGGCATCAACAAGCTCGCGCTGGGCCATCACCTCGACGACGCTATCGAGACGTTCTTCCTCAACCTGCTCTACGGCCGGCGGCTCGACCCGCTCAAGCCCGCGACGCCCTCAGAGCGCACCGGCGTCACGACGATTCGGCCGCTGATTCTGGTCGAGGAGGCGAAGGTGGTGGCCTGGGTCGCCGCGCACGACGTGGCGGTGGTGCCGTGCCCGGTCTGCGATAGCTTTCCGGAGTCGCGGCGTCGGGACCTCAAGCAGCTCATCACCGGCTTTCGCGCCCTGCATCCCCAGGTCGGCGCGTCGGTGCGGACGGCGCTGTACGGCTGATTTTACGGGCAGGAAGACGCCGTTGACGGCTCACTTGAACGCCGCGAACCGCCTCACTTCAGCGCGGCGGCGACGGCCAGATGCCGCGCCTGCACGTGGCTATCGAGCGCATCGACGGCGCCCTCAAACGCCGCCGCTGAGGGCAGCTGGCTCCACGGCGCCTTCTCTTCGAGCACGTGGCTCTTCACCAACGCGTGCAGCACCTCGGCGCGGGCGCGGAAGGTCTTGGCCTCGAACAGGCCCTCGGTCGCTTTGCTGACATAGCCCTTGTAGGCGGCGAGAAACACCGGATCGTCGAGCAACAGGCGGATGAGGGGCCACTTGTCGGTCGTCGTCGTATGCAACACGTCAGCGCCCGCATCGCCCGCGGCGCCGCCGCCGAACGCGGTCGTCAGCGACATGTTGTGATCCCACGGCACCCACACCAGCCGCGCGCCCGGCTCGTGGTAGAGGTAGTAGTTGTGCGCGATGGCGCCGTACACGTCCCAGTTGACGACGACCGTGTTGAGCGCCAGCCAGTTCAGGAACGCGTCAACGTCGAAGTGCTGTTGCAGCGCGGTGCGCCAGGCAGCGGCGTCTGCTGCGTCGGCGTGCAGGGCGCTGAGCGCCGCCGCGATGTCCGTCCAATCCGCCGCTTTTTCGTTGTTCTTCTTGATGAAGCCGCTGTCCGCCCAGGCGCCCGTGTACGCCGCCCAATCCGCGCTGGCGCCGTCGGGCTTGTAGAGGTTGCCGCTGTCATCGCCGTAGATTCGGGTCATCATCGCGTCGGACGGGTCTTCGATGACCGTGTACAGGCCGGCGTAGAACGCGCCCTTGCCGTCGCCGATGTCGAGCATCACGCGGTAGTACGCCGTCCTCGCCGCCGGTAGACCCCGGCCGACCAGCAGCTCCTCCATCAACTTGTCACGCGAGCACGAGCTGTCCGCGAAGCCAGGCGCAAACGTCAGCTTCTTGAAGCCGTGCAGCCGCTGATTCTTCGTCTCGGCGTGGTCGTCCTCGAACTTGTCGAACGTCATACGGAAGGGCAGCTTCTTGATGCCCTGCTGCCACGACTGGCTGAGCGATGAGTTGCCCTTGAAGCGCATGCCGGCGTGCTGGAGGGTGCGGTCGCCCATCTTGACGGTGACGTCGACCCACGTCGGATCGCCGTCGATGAGTGACGCGCCGCCACCGCCGCCAGGACCGCCGCCGCCAGGACCGCCGCCGCCAGGACCGCCGCCGGCAGGACCGCCGCCGCCAGGACCGCCGCC
>CALENB010000404.1 GCA_937910235.1 uncultured Myxococcales bacterium
CCTGCTGGATGCTGCTGTTCGGTCGCTGATTTTTTCGTGGTGGACGAAACGATGTCCAAGGCCCGCGTGTTCCATCGTGCGCTTGGCACCCGACTCCGCGCTCGACGACCGCTCCCGCTAGGACCGCCCATACACCGGCACCAAGGCGCCGCGGCTCACCGCGTTGCTCGGCGAGGCGAGAAACACGGCGGTCTGCGCCACATCCGCCACGGACGGCCACGCGCTATGGTCTGCCGTCGGCATCGCCGCGCGATTCGCCGGCGTGTCCATGATCGACGGTACAATCGCGTTCACCCAGATGCCCAGGGGCGCCAGCTCCTCTGCTAGACTCAGCGTCAGGCTCGCCACCGCCGCCTTGCTAGCGCTATACGCCACCATGCCGCCAACGGCCTGCAACGCAGGTTTTGCGGCCACGTTCACGATTCGGCCGCCGTCCGTCATGGCCCGCGCCGCCTCTCGGCAGCACAGAAAACTCGACGTCGCGTTCATCGCCATCATGTGTTGCCAATCCGCCAACCGGGTCTCCAACAACGGCGCCATAGCGAAGCCGCCCGCGATGTGAATCGAGGCCCACAAGGGACCCGGGATGCTGCCATAGAAGGCCGTCACCGCCGCCTCATGTGTGAGATCCACACCGGCGGTCACGTGCAACCCAGAGCGCTCGGCGAGGGTCGGCGTGGCCTCAAAGGTCGGCACAAACACCGTCGCCCCAGCGTTGAGCAGCTGCGCCACGACGCCGTCGCCGAGCGCGCCGCTGCCGCCTGTCACCACCACGTTCTTGCCAGCAAAGTTCATGGCGTAGTCCTCTGTTGCAGGTGCGACCCCCCAACCTGTTAGCTGTTGGCGAACTCCTCCAGCGAGGCCTCGTCGAAGTTGGCGTTGTGGGTGAGGCCCTGAACGTCGTCGCAATCATCGAGCGTGTCGAGCATGCGCAGCAGCTGCGCAGCTTCTTTTCCGGACACGTCGACCCGCAGGTCGGGCACAAACAGGACCTCGTCGTTGGTGACCTCCATCCCGGCCTCGGTTAGCGCGGTCGCGACGTCTTCGCAGGCGTTGGCCTCGGTCAACACCTCCCACGTGCCGTCTTCGTTGTCGCTGATGTCTTCCGCGCCAGCCTCCAGCGCGGTGAGCATAACCTCGTCTTCCTCTCCCACCACGGTGACGACGCCCTTGCGTTCAAACATGTAGGCCACGCAGCCCGACGTACCGAGGTTGCCGCCGCCCCGGTCGAACGCGTGGCGGATCTCGCTCGCGGCGCGGTTGCGGTTGTCGGTCATGACCTCGACAAAAACCGCCGTGCCGCCGGGGCCGTAGCCCTCCATGATCAGCTCTTGGTAGTCATTGCCGCCGAGCTCGCCGCTGCCCTTCTTGATGGCGCGGTCGATGGTCGCTTTCGGGAGCGACTGCGCCTTGGCCTTGCGCAGCGCCAGTCGCAAGCGCGGGTTCGTGTCGGGATCGGGGTCGCCGAGCTTGGTCGCGATGATGATCTCTTTCGCCAACTTGGAGAATAGCTTCGCGCGTTTGCCGTCCTGCGCGCCCTTTCGGATCGCGATGTTGGCTGAATGACTATGGCCTGCCATGTCCTCTCCTCGTGTGTGTCAGGGCCGGGAAGATAGAAAGCAGCGCCAAAAAAGCAAGTCGGCGGCCCCCGGTGGACGCCTCCGTCGCGGGTCTCGACGCTACTTTGTTCGACCCAGCAGCTTGTTAATCCGTGGAACAAGGTCGTTTTCCGACGACCCCTTCGTCGGCACGCCGGCGATCTGCAGGCCCGAAGAGCGGCCGTTAACCCCGGGGCGCACGAACAGCGGTACGTAGGTCCACCGGTAGCCGGCGCGCTCCAGACGCTCGGTGTCCGTGTCGGCGTCGAAGACCAGCAATCGCAACCCAGGCAGCGAGGCATTCAGCTTTCCGGCCTTGGCGGCGGCCTTGAAGCGCACACACGGCGCACACCAGCTCGCGCCGACGTAGACCAGCAGGTCCTTGCCGTCCTCGCTCGCCTTGGCGACGGCGTTGTGGATGACGATGTCGGCCGGCACCTCGGGCGTGGCGTCGAGGAGCTCGACCTTGCCGCGCGGGTTCGGCTGCGCCGGTGCCGGCTGCTCCCGCACCGGGTTTGCCGCGGCTGGGGCGGCTACGGGGGCTGCAGCCGCGGGGGCTGGGGCGGCTACCGGGGCTGCGGGGGCTGCGGTGGTTGCGGCGGCTGGCGCAGTTTTCTGCGTCGTGACGGTCGGCGCCGGTTTCGTGCAGGCGACGAGACTCAAGCCAAGCAGCCCAAGGCGGGCGTGGCGCAGCAGTGAGGCGATTGGACGGCACATAGGTCTCTCCGGCGGCGAACAGCAAAAACGCGAACGCCCCGACCAAGCCGGTCGAGGCGCACGCTTGGTCTCACAAGCGCTTACAGCGTCGCGATGAGCGGCGCGATCAGCAGGCTGACGACGCTCATCACCTTGATCAGGATGGCGACGCCGGGGCCCGACGTGTCCTTGAAGGGATCACCGACTGTGTCGCCAATGACCGCCGCCTTGTGCGCGTCAGAGCCCTTGGGGTGCCCGGGCAGGCCTCCGCTCTCGATGAACTTCTTCGCGTTGTCCCACGCGCCACCAGCGTTGGCCATGAACAGCGAGAGCGAAGCGCCGACCGCGACGGCACCGGCGAGCATGCCGGCGAGGGCCGCTGGTCCGAGGATGAAACCGACGGCGACGGGGGCGAGGATGGCGACGACGCCGGGCAGGATCATCTCCCAGAGCGCGGCCTTGGTGGCGATGTCGACGATGGCGCGGCCGTCGGGCTCGGCGTTGCCTTCACGCAGGCCGGGGATCTCGTTGAACTGGCGGATGATCTCTTTGATGATCGCCTGCGCCGCCTTGCTGACCGCGACCATGGTGCTGGCGCCGACGATGTAGGGGAGGCTGGCGCCGAGCAGCAGGCCGATCATGATCGGCGCGTCGTCGAGCCGCAGGACCAGCTCCTTGCCGCCCGCCGCGATGCGGACATGGTTCACTTCGAGGATGAACGCCGAGAACAGCGACAGCACCGTCAGCGTGGCCGAGCCGATGGCGAAACCCTTGCCGATAGCCGCCGTGGTGTTGCCAACCGCGTCGAGCTCATCGGTGATGTCACGCACCTCTTTGCCGAGGCCGCTCATCTCGCTGATGCCGCCGGCGTTGTCCGAGATAGGACCGTACGCGTCGACCGTCATCACGATGGCCGTGCCCGCGAGCATGCCCACGGCGCTCATGGCGATCCCGTAGATGCCCATGCCGGCTGGCATGACCAGGTTGGCGACGAAACCGACCGCCGCGATGATGAGCAGGGAGACGACCGTGCTCTCCATACCAACGGCGAGGCCGCTGATGATGCCGGTGCCAGCGCCTGTCTTGGAGGCCTCAGCGATCTTCCGGATGGGCGCCCACGCCGTGTAATACTCGGTGACTAGCCCGATCAGCGCGCCGCCGATGGCGCCGGCGCCGATGGCGTACGTCACGGCCTGCTTCACCCCGAGCATCGGCATCACGATAAAGGCGGCGCCGAACATGACGACCGACGGCACCACCAGCGCGGCGCGCAGAACGAAGGCTGGGTCGCTGTTGCGCAGGGCGCGGGCGATGAAGATGCAGACGATGGAGACCATGAGGCCAACGCCCGAGAGGAACAGGGGCAGGGTCACGGCGAGGGCCTTGGGCGAGATGCCTTCGGGCGCCTGGGTGAAGAGCGAGGCGACGGCTGTGTCGCTGACGGTCATGGCGATGGCCATGGCGGCCACGATGGCCGCGACCAAGGACTCGTAGATGTCCGCGCCCATGCCGGCGACGTCGCCGACGTTGTCACCGACGTTGTCGGCGATGCCACCCGGGTTGCGGGGGTCGTCCTCGGGGATGCCTTCGACCACTTTGCCGGCGATGTCCGAGCCGACGTCAGCCGCTTTGGTGTAAATACCGCCGCCGATTCGGGCGAAAAGCGCGATCGAGGAGGCGCCGACCGCGAAGGTGTGCAGGACGGTGGCGAGGTGCGCATCGTCACGGAAGAAGAAGTACAGCCCACCGAGGCCGAGCAGGGCCGTGGCCGCCACGCACAGGCCCATCACCGCGCCGCCGTCGAGCGCGGTCAGCAGCGCGTTGGCGCGCGATCCTTCGCGGGCGGCCTGCGTCGTACGGACGTTCGCGTACGTGGCCGCCTTCATACCGATGAACCCGGAGAACAGCGACAGACTCGCGCCGAGCAGGAAACACAGCCCCGCGAGCAGGCCTGTGCCTTCGTGATTAAACGCGAAGAAGAGCAGGCCAAACACCACCAGCGAGTAGACCGCGAGCACCTTGAACTCACGCATGAGGAAGGTCATCGACCCCTCACGAATGTAACGGGCGATCATGTTCATGGTCTCGTTGCCTTCCGGCAGCGCTTTGACCCTGATGTAGAAGAAGAGCGCGAGGATGAGACCCAGCACGCCCGCCGCGAGCGGGGCAATAGTTAGCTGGTCGAGCAAACCGTTCATCGTCGATCCTTGGAGTTGGCGAGGCGTGGCTAGCCAAGCTAGGCGAGAGACATACTACCCCGTTTTTCTTGCGAAAACCGACACCCAGAGGGTCGCCAGGGGCTTGGGGGGCGGGAATGTAGCGGCAAAGGCCGCGCTCGGCAACCGCGGCCCCCACATTTGTTGCTAATCGTTTTGCAGCGTTGTCGCAGTTGGCCGGCTGTACGGCGGGCCAATGCGACGCGCACGGCCAAGTCGCGACGCTCCCGGCGCACGTTCACCTGCGCGCAGCCGGCCTCGCCGTCAGCCGCCTCTCAGCTCCGCCGTGAGCCCCAGGTCATCCCAGTCGACCGACCAGTCGGGCCAGCTCCTCGGCGGAGGCGTAGTCGATGACGATCCGCCCACCGCCCCGTTTTCTCGGGCGCACAGCGACTTTGGCGTCGAGTGACGCAGCCAGCTGCACGGCGACGGGTTGGGCGGCTTGGAGTCGGGCGTGGCGTTCGCCGAGCTGCGCGGCCGCGGATTGCCCTTGCAGCAGCCGCCGAACCAAGCCCTCGGTCGCGCGCACGCTCAGGTCGCTGGCCGCCGCCACCGCGTCACCAAGGCTTGGGTGGTCATGCCCGTCGGCGCCCACCAGCGGCAGCAGGGCGCGGGCGTGGCCGGCAGAGAGCTGCCCGCCGCGGACGGCCGTCAGCACGGCGTCGGGCAGGCGCAGCAGGCGCACAGCGTTGGCGATCGTGGAGCGGTCCTTGCCCACGGCGGCGGCGACGACCTCTTGGGTGTGGCCGAACTCGTCGATCAACCGCTGGTAGCCGAGCGCCGCGTCGATGGCGTCGAGATCGGCCCGCTGCAGGTTCTCAACCAGCGCCAACTCGAGCTGCAACACCGCGTCGTCGGCGTCGTCGCGCACCAGGACGGGCACTTCAGTGAGGCCGGCGGCGTGCGCAGCGCGCAGCCGACGCTCGCCGGCGATGAGGATGAAGCCACGGCCTGCGCGCCGAACCAGCAGCGGGCTGATCACGCCGTGTCGCTCGATCGAGGCGCTGAGCTCCGTCAACGCCGCCTCGTCAAAACGGCGGCGCGGCTGCTCTGGGTTGACCTCAATGGCGCCGATCGGCACGCGATCCACCCCCGCACGCCCTGGCCGCGACGCCTCGACGCCCTGCGGGATCAGGATGTTGATGCCGGTGCCGAGGCCGCGCTTCGACTTCGGTTTGGCGGGCTTGCTCAGGGTGTTCTTACCTACGTCGCTCACGAGGCTTCAACCCGGCGCGCGCGCAGCCCGTGACGCGCCAGCAGCTCGTCGGCGAGCTCGATGTAGGCCCGCGTGCCGGGGCAGTGTTTCGCCCACACCACCGCAGGCAACCCGTGACTCGGCGCCTCGGCCAAACGCACATTGCGCGGGATGGTGGTCATGAACACACCGCCGTCGCTGCCCTCGCCGAAGGCCTCGCGGGTCTGCGCCTCGACCTCGCGACCCAGGTTGGTGCGGCGATCTTGCAGCGTCAGCAGCACCCCCTCGCGGACAAGCGCGGGATTGAGCCACTTCTGCACCTGGGCGACGGTGTTCATCAGCCCGCTGAGCCCTTCCATGGCGAAATACTCGGCCTGCAGCGGGATCAGCACGCTATCCGCGGCGACAAAGGCGTTGATCGTCAGCAGCCCGAGGCTCGGCGGGCAGTCGATCAAGATCCAATCGTAGCGATCACGCACCGCATCGAGCGCGCTGTGCAGCCGTCGCTCCCGCCCCATCTCGCCGACCAGCTCGACCTCTGCGCCGACCAGCGCGTCCGTCACGGGGATCAACTCAAGGCCCGGCACGTCCGTCATGCGCGCGACGTCATCGACCGAGGCGCCCTCCAGCAACAGATCGTAGACACCGTCCTCGACCTCGGTGCGCGGCCAGCCCACGCCGCTCGAGGCGTTGCCCTGTGGATCCAGGTCGACGAGCAGCACGCGGTGCCCGGCCAGCGCCAACGCGCCGCCGAGGTTGATCGAGGTCGTGGTCTTACCCACCCCTCCTTTCTGGTTACTGATCGCGATGATCCGGGCCATGGGCAGCGCTCCTGGGCAGGTTGGGCGGCGGAGCATAGACCGCCGATGACCTCTCGGGCCAGCGATCATGGGATGATTTTTTTGACAAGGCGGCCGGGCGCCGAGCCTGTCAGAGCTGCGCGGCTGCTGCGTCACGTAGGGGAGGATTCGAGCCTCTCCCCACCGTCCCCACGCGAGGAGCCAACGTCATGACCAGCCACCCCACCGCAAGCACGCCCTCCCCCAGCGACCCTCCTGCAAACCCGGCTTCGGTGGCGTTTGTTCCCCGAGGTCCCCGCCCGCTGCGCCGTGCGCCCGCTGCGCGGCGGGCGCGGATGCCATGGTGGCTGCCCGCGACGCTCGTCGCGCTGGTCAGCGTCACGCTGCTGGGCGGCTGCGCGGTCGAGGCCAGCTCCGCCGCGGACCAGGAGCCGCCAGATCCCAACGGGCTGCCGACCGCGTGGGAGCCGGAGCCCGCCCCATCGACCGATGAAGGCGTTCCACCGCGTCGGACCGACACGCCCGTCGCGCCGGCGACGCCGCGGGAGGACCAAGCCGTCGCCGATGTGCCGAGCGACGCGCCGACCGATGCGCCGCGGCGTCACCTGCCGCGTCATTTGCTCAGCGTCGCCACCGAAGGCGCCGTCGCGCCGCCCCTGTCCGATGGCTCGAAGCCCGTCACCAAGCCCGCTACGCAGCCCAGCGACGGCGCACCGAACGACACCACGCCGGCCCAGGAAGAGAAGAAGGAGTCGCCAGAAGGCAACACCGAGTCGCCGCCGCCAGCGCCCAAGAAACCGGCCTGTAAGCTCGCCACCGACTGTCCCGTCGTCGCCAACGGCTGCATCGTGATGGGCTGTGATTTGGACGCCTCCGGTGAGGGCACGTGCAGCGAGAAGGCGTTTGTCTGCCAATGTCTGCCCGGCCAAGACAGCTCGTGCGACGACAACAACCCCTGCACGTCGGCGACGTGCAGCGCGGTCGGTGTCTGTAGCTACGGGCCGACGAGCACCTGTGACGACGGCAACGGCTGCACGACCGACACGTGCGTCAACACGGCGATCGGCGGTCAGCCGAACTACGCGGTGTGCGACCACACGGCGACCGTCAACCAAAACTGCGACGACGGAGATCCCTGTACCGGCGACACGACCTGCAAAGGCGGTGGCTGCAGCGCGGCCTACTTCGAGAGCTGCGATGACGGCAAGAGCTGCACGTTCGACGTCTGCGTCGCTGGCAAGGGCTGTGTGCATACGCCCGTCGGGCCGTGCGAATGAGCCGCTGGCCACGACGCTGACACGACGACGCGGCTGGTCGTCTGGAGGTTAGCCAAGTCGCTTGCGCGCGGGTACAACACTGAGGATGCCCCAGCCTCGGAGTTCCGCCATGAGTCACCCCTCGCCCACGCTCGACGTTCTGAACCAGCCCCCGCCGCTCGAGGACTACAACAGCTACACCTCGGACATCCCGCTGCAAGAGGCGGTGGCGCGTGAAGGCGGGAGCTGGGCGACCGAGGACCTGACGATGCTGGGCGCCCTGCTCGGAAGCGCCGAGATGATCGAGCACGGTCGCCTCGCCAACGCGCACCCACCAGAGGCGCGGCTGTTTGACCGCTTCGGTCATCGCGTCAATCAGGTGCGCTATCATCCCAGCTACCACGTGCTGATGAAGACCAGCATCGAGAACGGTATCGCCGCCCAGCCCTGGAGCCACCCACGCCCGGGCAGCACCGTGGCGCGACTGACCAAAAGCTTCCTGATGGGACAGGTTGAGCAGGGCCACGGCTGCCCCGTCACCATGACCTTCGCGGCGGTGCCGGCGTTGCGCGCGCAGCCCGAGATCGCGGCGATTTGGGAGCCTCGCGTCACGTCGTGGCACTACGACGGCGCAGACAAACCCGCGGATCAGAAGGCCGGCTGCACGCTCGGCATGTTCATGACGGAGAAGCAGGGTGGCTCCGACGTGCGCACCAACATCACGCAGGCGACCCCCGACGGCGCAGCGAGCGGCCCTGGCGCGTCGTATCGCCTAGTCGGTCACAAGTGGTTCTGTTCGGCGCCCATGAGTGACGCCTTCCTCACCCTGGCCCAGACCGCCAAGGGGCTGAGCTGCTTTCTGGTGCCGCGGTGGCACCCCGACGGCACGCGCAACCCGATGTGGATTCAGCGGCTCAAAGACAAGGTCGGCAACCGCAGCAACGCCTCAAGCGAGATCGAGTACCACGGCGCTTGGGCGCAGATGGTCGGCGAGGAAGGCCGCGGCGTTCGCACGATCATCGAGATGGTCCAGCACACCCGCCTCGACTGTGTGGCCGGATCGGCGTCGCAGATGCGGCACGCCGTGGCGCAGGCGGTGCATCACGCGCGCCACCGCGAGACCTTCGGCAAACACATCGCGCAGCACCCAGCGATGGCGAATCTGTTGGCCGACCTGCAGCTCGAGTCTGAGGCCGCGACGGCGGTGATGCTGCGGCTGGGCCGCGCGTACGACGAGGGCCACAGCGACCCGGAGGCCAAGGCTTTTGCGCGGATCGCGACGGCGATCTCGAAGTATCACATCTGCAAGCGTTGCCCGTCGGTGTTGTACGAGGCGATGGAGGTGCATGGCGGCAACGGCTACGTCGACGATGGCCCCATGGGTCGGCTGTACCGCGACGCGCCGCTCAACAGCATCTGGGAGGGTTCTGGCAACGTCATCGCCCTCGACGTGCTGCGCGCCATGTCCCGCGAACCCGACGCCGTCGCCGCCTTCCACGCTGAGCTGACCGCGGTTATGGGTGCAGACCGGCGCTACGACGCCTGGGTGCAGCAGCTCATGGTCGAGCTCCGCGATACGAGCAACCTGGAGCTGCGCGCTCGCCGCCTCGTGGAGCGTATGGCGCTCGCGTTCGAGGCGAGCCTGTTGCTACGTGGTGCGCCGTCTGCGGTGAGCGATGCGTTCTTGGCTAGCCGCATCGCTGGTGATCACGGCTCCGAGCTTGGGACCTTGCCCGCCGGTCTGGACTACGCCGCGTTGATCGCGCGTGGCGGCTGCGTCTGAGCCGCTGTGGGGCTGGTTTCTAGGGCTTTGGGCGCGGCGTGTGGGATGGACAGGTCACGCCGCGCCGTCGCGCTCGCTGCGGAGTTTGGCCAACACCTCGTACGTCTCGCGGGGCTCTTTGTCGTGAAAACCGGTGAGTCGCTGCAAGGCGAGCAGCAGGTTGCGACGCGTGATGATGCCGACGCAGCGGCCGTTCTCCATCACGGGCAAACGACTGGCGCGGCCTCGCTGAAAATGCCGGGTGATCGTGTAGATATCGTCGGTCGTCTCGGCCGTCTGCGGGTCGCGGCTCATGAAGTCGGCCACATGGCCAGCCGGCAGGGCATGAAACGCCGCCCCCGCGATGACCGCAAGCAGATCACTCTCGGACACCACGCCCACGAGCTCGTCGTCATCGTTGACCACCGGCGCGCCGTGGAAGTGCTTGTTGACCAGCGTATGCGCCGCCTCGCTGACGTTCGTGGATGCGTTCAGGCAAAATGGCGGGCTGGTCATGATCTCGCCTGCGGTCTCGATCGTGAACTTCATGGCGGTCGTCTCCAGGCGGTGTCGCAAGAACGCTTGCTAGCCACAGGAAAGCCGCGCATCGCCGGAGTTCAACCGATGAAGCGCGCCGGGCCTTGGTGATCGTTTCGTCCACCACGAAAAAAACAGCGACCGAACAGCAGCATCCAGCAGGTCCGGGACGCCGAGCCGTTCCGGCGCACCCAGAGACGTCCGAATTCGCGCGATTTGTCCTGATTTTCAGGTCATTAGCGCCACGCGACCAACAATTTGGCCTCGACAAGCGATCCCGTGGTGGCCATGCTGCCGGCCAGCCAGAGCACCAGCATCACCGCAACCGACACAGCAGTTCGGTTTTCTAGCATGAGGAGCGCCCATGCAGGCCGCTGCGATCCCTAACCACCACCTCCCCCCCCGATTGCGGCACGCCATGGTGCGCGGTGCTCGACTGATCGTGTGGGTGAGCGCAGCCCTGGTGATGGTGGGGTGCGGCCCAAAGGCGAGCGCTGGCGACAACAGCGCCGCCTCAGGGGACGCCGTCATGATCGACGCGACCGACACTGGCCTTGGCCGCGGCGCAGACTCGGGCGACAAGGTGGACGCTGGCGACGAGGCCGATGGCAAAGCGTCGTGCCCTGGTGGGGCCGGCTGCGCCTGTGAGACCGCGAAGGACTGCGACGACGCCCTCTGCGTCGACACCAACGACGGCAGGGTCTGCGCCGGTCGCTGCGTCGACACCTGCCCGGCCGGCCACGCCTGCCTCCCGGTCGTCGGGGGCGCCGACGCCCAGACGTACTGCGTGCCCAGCTGGGGCGTGATCTGTCGGCCCTGCTCGCAGAACGCCACGTGCACACAACCTGGGATCACCGACGCGTCGTGCGTGGCTCACGGCAACAGCGGCGGGTTCTGCGGCGCGGCGTGTGCGGCGGACGCGGACTGCCCCCCGGCCTATCACTGTCAACAAGCCCAAGACGTCGACAGCGCCACCGTGAAGCAATGCGTGCCCGATGGCGACGGCGACGGCGGGATGGGGGCGTGCGTGTGCAGCGCCGTGGCCGTCGCCAAAGCGCTCGGCACCGATTGCTGGCTGAAGGAGACCGGCGCCGGTGGCCAACAGCAGCGCTGCAAAGGGCACCGATTCTGCGAGATCTCCGGGCTCTCAGCGTGCACGAAGCTCACCGGCCCGGGCGCGCAGTGTTTGGATGAGGCCTGCGCGGGGCAACCCGACGACACGGCCTGTGACGACAAAGACACCTGCACCGTCAACGACCACTGCAAGGGCGGCGTCTGCCTCCCCGGCACGCTCAACTGCGCCTGCACCAAGGACGCGGACTGCAACAAGGCCGATGGCGGACCCGTGGATCTATGTATCGGCCAAAAGTATTGCGACAAGTCCGGCGCGACGCCGGTTTGCGCCGTCAATCCCGTCAGCGTCGTCACCTGCGCCACCTCGCAGAACACCGCGTGCCGCATCAACACCTGCAATCCGAAGACGGGCACCTGCGCGTTGAAAGACCTGCCGGCGGCGACGACGTGCCAGGACGGTGATGCGTGCACGACTGATGAGCAGTGCGATGGCAAGGGCGCCTGTGTCAGTAAGAACGCGGTGTGCTGCCAAAACTCGGCCGACTGCGCCAAGTTCGAAGACGGCGACCCTTGCAATGGCACCCTGTATTGCAGCCAAACCAGCGACGGCAACAGCTGCGTCATTAACCCAGCGTCGGTCGTGACGTGCCCCAGCGTCGCGGACACCGCCTGCGTCAAGAACACCTGCCAGCCCGAGACGCAGCTCTGCATGATGACAACCGTGAAGGGCGCCAACATCGCTTGTGACGACGGCGACGTGTGCACGGTCGGCGAGACCTGTGTCGGCAGCGCCTGTGTCGCCAGCGCCGCGGCGCACGTGTGCAGCTGCACCAAAGACGCGGACTGCGCCGCCAAGGAGGACGGCGACCTCTGTAATGGTCAGCTCTTCTGCAACGTCGCCATCGGCAAGTGCCAGCCCAACCCGGCGACCGTGGTCACGTGCGCCACGGCGGGCAACACCAGCTGCTCGGCGCTGGCCTGCCAGCCCAAGACCGGCAAATGCCTCAAGTCCGACATGAAAGACGGGACGACGTGTGACGCGGATGGGGACGGCTGCACCGCCAATGACGCGTGCGGCGCGGGCGTCTGCAAGCCGGGCACACAGATCTGTACCTGCAAGAGCAACGCGGACTGCGCTGCGTTCGAGGACGGCAACCTGTGCAACGGCACGCTGTACTGCTTCAAATCCGGGGCTACAGCCACCTGCAAGGTGAACCCGGCGACGCTTAAGACCTGCCCGTCGGTGGACGACACCGCGTGTGTGAAGAACCTCTGCCAGCCCAAAACCGGCCAATGCAAAACGACCCAACTGCCGAAGGGCGCGCCGTGTGAAGATGGCTTCGTCTGCTCGATCGATGACACCTGCAACGCGGGCACCTGCGAGTCTGGCGCGGCGGGCTGCCCCTGCAAGGTGGTGGCCGACTGCGCCCAATTCGACGACGACAACCCATGCACCACGCCGGTCTGCACGGTGAAGAGCAACTGCGCGCAGATCTTCAACGAGGCCCCGTGCGACGACGGTGACGCCTGCACGCTCAAGGATACGTGCGCCCAGGGCGTCTGCGTGGGCGGCGCGAAGGACACCTGTGATGATGGCACCGTGTGCACGCTCGACGGCTGCGAGGCGAAGACCGGCTGTGTGCACCAGAACACATCAGCGTCGTGCAATGACGACGACGCCTGCACCAGCAATGACGCTTGCGCCGGCGGCAAGTGTATCCCGGGCGCGAAGGTGCCGTGCGACGACAAGAACCTCTGCACCACCGACAGCTGCGACGTGAAGAAGGGCTGCGTGCACGCGCCGCTCAGCGTCGGCACGGTCTGCGGCGGGACGGGCGTGTGTTCGCAGACCGCCTGCGTTTGCCCGGCATCCATGTGGGTCTCAAGCGCCGTGTGCGCGTCTTGCGGCTGCAATCCGGCCGGATCTGTGGGCTCGCCGGCGACCAAGCCAGTGGTGACGGCGCCGACCAGCGTGCCGGGCGCGAAGGACGCCGACGCCCACGGGTTCGTCATCAGCAGCGACGGCGAATGGCTCGCTGCCGGGGCCCCGTACCATGACGCGAAGTCAGCCACGAGCGGCAGCGTGGTGATGTACAAGCGCCAAGCGAGCGGAGCGTGGGCGTACCACTCCCGCGTCTTTGGTTCGACCACGTCCCACCTCGACCACTTTGGCTCCACGGTGCAGCTGATCGGCGACCGCCTGTTGGTGGGGAGCTGGGGCGAGGACAACAGCAAGGGCTCCAACTCCGGCGTGGTCTACGAGTTCACCCGGCAGCCGGACGATGCGTGGAAAGAGACCGCGCGGCTGGTGGATTCCACCGGGTACGCGCAGCTCCGGCTGGGGTGGTCGCTGAGCGCCGAGGCCAACCGCTTCGCGGCGGGTGCGCCGACGCTGACGTATGGCAACGGTCGGGCCGCCATCTTCGAGCGCGACGCCAAGCAGGCGTGGAAGCAGATCACCACGCTCAAGCCTACCGGGCTCACGGCGGGGAAGGCCAGCGGTTGGCGTGACTACTTCGGTGCCGCTATCGCGCTCTCGGGCGATCGGATCGCCGTCGGCGGCCAGGGTGACGCGAGCAAGGGCGACTATACGGGCGCAGTGTTCGTATTTGAGCGACAGAGCAACGGTACCTGGCCACAGAAGACCAAGCTGATGCACAGCAAAGCCGCCGTGGGCGAGCACTTCGGTAGCGTGCTGACCATGGACGGTGACGCGCTGGTAGTGGGCGTGCCCTACCTCACGGGCAAGGCGGATCCAGTGGGCGGCGTCGTGACGTTCCTGCGCGCCACTACAGGCGCCTGGCAGCAGAGCGCAACCATCCCAGCGCCGGCCCAGGTGGCAAAGGGCGACTTGTTTGGCGCCAGCGTGGCCCTACGAGGCGTTGATCTATTGGTAGGCGCGTCAGCCAGGGACGCCAACGGCGTAGATTCCGGTGCGGTGTACGTCTACAAGCGCGACGCTAGCACGAACGCGTGGAAGCTCCAGCATGAGCTGAAAGGGACCGTGGCGGGCGCCAAGCTTGGGTTTTCCGTGGCGTTTGGCTCCTATCAGGCCTTCGCGGGAGCCATCGGGGTCTTCACCGGCGCCGGCGGGTTCAGCCAGTTGGGGTTGCAGGACTTCAACTGCTCGGCGGCTGGCCAATGTAGCTGCAAGACCGGATTCTCGGGGAGTTTGTGCGTGAAGCCGTAGTCGTCTCGTCTGACCACAGGAGGCATGGACAGCAGGCCGGCCACACCAGTACCGCCGCCAAAAATGACAACTGAAGGAGTCGAAGAACCGCACATTTCTATCTTGGAGAAAAGCGGACATCTGTACTTTGCAGCGACATGAGACCGCCTCGCGCCGACGCTGAATCGCCCCTCATTCGCCACTATCCGACGACAAACTCAAGCTTTTTCGTGAATCAGACACAGCTGCCCCTCGCCGCAGCCGCTCGGCTCTCGACTAGCTCACAACCGTCTGGCTGAAGCTCTCCTCGTCCACCAGCTCGTCCACGCAGTCCCAATCATCGTGCCCGCTGGCGCGGTCGTGGCGCGGCCGGCTGGCGCACAAAGATGCACTCAATCCTTAGGCGGCGGCGCCCCCGACCGGCCCGCTTGTGGCCCCGGCCCTCGCTCCCGCACCATCGGGCTCGCCCGGTCGCGCACCTGCCCGCCGACGGTACACGGAGTTCACCATGCGCCCACTTCGCCTTTCGGCTCTCGCCCGCGTCGCCCTGGGTCTCGCCCTGGCGTGGTCCGTCGGACAGCCTGCCTTCGCCGCCGGCCTGCCTGCAGCGGCTTCGCCCACCCTGGCCGCTCACGGCCTGCTGGCCACGCCGCCTCCCACACGACCCGTCACGGTCCATGTGCGCTTGTGGGCCTACGACATCGGCCGCGTCGACCTGAAAGAGGGCACCTGCGCCTTCGACGGCTCCGTCGAACTGCTGTGGCCACCCGGCACCGGCCCGCGCGCCAGTGACCCACGCCCGTTCGAGATCATGAACGCCGTCGAAGCCCACATCGAGGACTACGGCGCGGTGCTGCAGGCGGGCAAGCTGACCCAGAGCTTTCGCGTACACGCTACCTTGCGCCTGGACGTGGACCTGCAGCGCTATCCCTTCGACACCCAGCACCTGACCGTGCAGCTCGAGCACCCGCTGTGGACCCTTGAGCACTTCCGCATGGTCGCGGACAGCCAGGCCGACCCCAAGGTCAACCTGCGCCGAGATCGGCTGGGGCACGATGTCCGGCTGCGCGACTGGAACCTGGTGGGCGTGCGCGACGGGACCTCCGAGGTGATCTACGCGGCCGAGGAGCACTTCAGCCGCTACCAGTTCGCCGTGGATGTGCGCCGATCCATCCTGCCGTTCCTGGTGGGCGACTTGGTGCCCATCGCGCTGATGGTGCTGCTCGGGCTGGGTGCGACCTTCCTGCCGGGCAAGGCCCTGGATGCCAAGCTGCTGCTGACCGTGCTGGCGCTGCTGGTGGCGGTCGAGTTGCAGGTGGGCGGCGCCGAACGCATGCCGCGCACGGGCTACCTGTTGCTGTCGGACTGGATGTACGTGCTCTCGTACCTGTCAATCAGCCTGACGGTGGCGCATGCGATCATCGAGCATCGGCTGACGCTGGCGGACCGGCTGCAGGCGGCAAGGCGGGTGCGTTGGTGGGGCTTCGCGGTGGCGGCGGCCGTGTTCTTCGTGCCCGTCGCGCTGATGATGGCCACGCGGGCCTGAGGAGATACGAGGGTCATTGCGCCTCGCAAACACGCTTCAGGAGCGCCGACGACAAACTCAAGCTTTTTCGTGAATCAGACACAGCTGCCCCGCGCCGCAGCCTCTCGGCGGGTGTGATCCACAACTTGGTCACGCGGCCCTCTTGACCCGCGGTTGATGTC
>CALENB010000405.1 GCA_937910235.1 uncultured Myxococcales bacterium
CGCTCAAGGGCGAAGGCAAGTACGACATCGTGATCCACTGGGGCGCGCGCGTCGTGAAGAAAGACGGCGAGACGAAAGTGGAGTCGACGGGGCCCAGCACGGTCGATGGCAAGATGGCCGACGCGAAACGGAAGCAGAACCAGATCTTGGCCAAACCCGAAAACGCGATCAACAAGGTGGATCGGGTCGTGAGCACGCCGGAGCGGACCTACAAGTCCGCGGAGAGCATGGGCAAGCGGGTCGAAGGCACCTACAAAAAGGGTGAAGGGCTGTTCAAGAAGGTCGAGGGAATTGGCGGCAAGATTAATAGTCTGTAGCTACGCGCCGCACCCGTTGCCAAGCCGGCCACCCGCCGCGTTGGACCTCGCATGTCTGAACTTCTCGACCTCACCAAGCCGGAGCTCTTCATCGTCGCGCTGACGATGGTGCTCTGCGTGGTTGGCTTGCTGCTGCCCCGCTTCGGCAACCAAATCGGCAAGGCCGTGATGGGCGAAGACCCCGAGGTCACGGGCTGGCGGAAGGTGTGGGCGGCGCGACGCGCCCAGCGTAGACGCGAGCGCGACGACCGAAAAGCCAGC
This sequence comes from uncultured Myxococcales bacterium, assembly GCA_937910235.1. Classification (GTDB taxonomy): domain Bacteria; phylum Myxococcota_A; class UBA9042; order UBA9042; family UBA9042; genus UBA9042. Next base: position 579 of record CALENB010000405.1, read on the forward strand.
GCTCGCCAACGGAAGGCGGTCCGCAAGGCGGCGAAGTTGGCCCAACCGTCAGGCACCAGCGAAGCCGGCTCAACGCTGACGTAGCGCTCCCTTCCGCTGTCTTCTGGACGAGCGGGCGCGGACGCGCACCATGCACACACGCGGGCATTCTCTGCCCACTGAGGAGATCTAGATGCCCAGCGCCACCCTCGTGCTCGCCTCCGGTTCACCCCGCCGCAAAGAGCTGTTGGAGCGCGCAGGCTTCAACGTCAAGGTTGTGCCCGCGACGATCGACGAAGAGCCGATCGCGGGTGAGACGCCAGTCGGCTACACGAAACGCCTCGCGAGAGAGAAGGTCCTTTCGGCGGTCCGCCGGCTGCAGTCGACCCTCTACAACACCGAGAATCCGGGCTGGAGTGGCGAAGCTGACATTCCGCGCTGGGTGGTGGGCGCCGATACGGTCGTGACAATCGACGACATGCTGCTCGGCAAACCGACGGACGTGCAGGAGGCGCGAGAGATGCTGATTCGTCTCGCGGGACGAGAGCACACCGTGATCACGGGCTTCTCGCTCTTCGATCTGCGGCGCGACCGAGAGGGGCTGCAGGCCGTGACCACCCGGGTGAAGTTCAAGCCGCTGACTCGGTCCGAGATCGAGGCCTACGTCGCCGCCGGTGAGAGCATGGACAAGGCCGGCGCTTACGCGGTGCAGGGCGTCGGCGCCTATCTCGCTGAAGAGATCACCGGCTCGTATACGAACATCGTTGGGCTGCCGCTCTGTCAAGTTATCGAGATGATGCAAGAGATGGGCGCGACCGATATCTTGCCCTTCTAGCCGCGGCCGGCGCCGCCACTTCGCGGGCCTAGAGCTCGGTGGCGAGCTGCATGCCCTGCCGAATGGCCCGCTTCGCGTCGAGCTCACCCGCCACGTCAGCGCCGCCGATGAGGTGCACCGGTCGCCCGGAGGCCGTCAGGGCGGCGTGCAGCTCGCGTCGCGGCTCTTGGCCGGCACAAACCACGACCGTATCGACCGCTAGCAGCCGTGATTCTTCGCCCTCGAACAGATGCAGCCCGGCGTCGTCGATGAGCTGGTAGTCGCAGCCGACGTGCAGGTAGACGCCTCGATTCTTCAGGCTCGCGCGATGGATCCAACCGGTGGTCTTGCCCAAGGCGGCGCCGGGTCGGGTGGTGCGCCGCTGGCACAGATGCACCTCGCGCGGTGACTTGGGCACGTCGAGCTCGGTGAGGCCGCCACGCACGGCCGGGTCCTGGGCGATGCCCCACTCCGCGTAGTACCGCGCCGCGTTCTCTGGGTTGAGGGTGGCGTCCGCTGGTGCGCCGTGGAGCTCCGCGGCGTGGGGATCGGTCAGGAACTCCGCCACGTCAAAACCAATGCCACCGGCGCCGATGATCGCCACCCGCGGCCCGACCTTGGCGCCGCCGGAGAGCACGTCGACGTAGGACAGCACCTTGGCGTGGTCGATCCCGGCGATCCTGACCTGGCGCGGGCTGACCCCGGTCGCCAGCACGATCGCGTCGAATCCTCCGGCGATCAGGGTGTCGGCGTCGACCTTGGTGTCCAGCTTCAGGGTCACCCCCGTCAGCTCGATCTGGCGGCCGTAGTAGCGCAAGGTCTCGCTGAACTCCTGTTTTCCCGGGATTTTACGGGCCATGTTGAACTGCCCGCCGATCTGCGCCGCCGCCTCAAACAACGTCACATCGTGGCCGCGCCCAGCCGCGGTCGTCGCGCACGACAGCCCCGCGGGGCCAGCGCCGACCACCGCGATCTTGCGGCGCGCCTTGACCGGATGGATCTGCCACTCCGTCTCGTAGCAGGCCAAGGGGTTCACCAAACACGTCGCGCGCTTGCGGGCGAAGATGTGGTCGAGGCAGGCCTGGTTGCAGGCGATGCAGGTGTTGATCTCGTCGGCGCGCGACGCCTCGGCCTTCTTGACCCAATCCGGGTCGGCCAAAAACGGCCGCGCCATGCTGATCATGTCCGCGTCTCCGCCTGCCAGCACACGTTCGGCCACGTCCGGCATGTTGATGCGATTGCTCGTCACCAGCGGGATCCCCACCTCGCCCTTGAGCCGGCGGGTCACCCAGGCGAAAGCGGCGCGGGGGACCAGGGTCGCGATCGTCGGCACCCGCGCCTCGTGCCAGCCGATGCCCGTGTTCAGGATGCTCGCGCCGGCGGCTTCGATGCGCCGGGCCAGATCGACGATCTCCTCGAAGCTGCTGCCGCCCTCGACCAGATCCAGCATGCTGAGTCGGAAGATCAGGATGAACTCAGGTCCAACGGCGGCCCGCACCGCGCGCACCACCTCAACGGCGAGGCGGCTGCGGTTGTCGTAGTCCCCGCCATAGCTGTCGGAGCGCTTGTTGGTGCGCGTCGCGATGAACTGGTTGATCAGGTAGCCCTCGCTGCCCATGATCTCGACGCCGTCGTAGCCCGCGTGTTGCGCGAGCGCGGCGCAGTCGGCGAAATCCTTGATCGTCTTGCGGATGCCGCGCTGACTCAGAGCGCGGGGCTTGAAGAGGCTGATGGGGCTCTTCACCGCCGACGGCCCGACCGCGAAGGGGTGGTAGGCATAGCGGCCCGTATGCAGGATCTGCATCGCGATGCGGCCGCCGGCCTCATGCACAGCGTCCGTCACCACCTTGTGCTGCCACGCCTCCAGGCGATTGCTCATCTTACCGCCCAGCGGCATCGTCGTTCCGGCGGTATTAGGCGCCACACCCCCCGTCACCATCAGGCCGACGTCGCCCTCCGCGCGCCGCTGGAAGTAGGCGGCCATCTTCGTCAGCGGGCCGAGGCCGTGCTCCAGCCCAACGTGCATCGAGCCCATCAACACGCGGTTCTTGAGCACGACGTGGCCGAGATCGAGCGGCGCTAGGAGATGTGGGTAGAGCGGGTGTGCGCCCTCGGTAGGCTTGGAATGCGTGGTCGCGGCCGTCGATTCAGCCGACATTGAACTTCCCAAACGCACCGAGGTCCTTGAACGCCTGCACCAAGCGATCGGCCATGCCCTTCTCGCCAGCGTGGAGCCAGCCGCGCGGGTCAATCTTGCTCTTGTTGGGCTTGTCGGCGCCGTCAGGGTTGCCGATCTGCGCGTGCAGGTAGCCGTCGTTGGCGTCCATGTAGCGCTTGATCGGGTCGGTGAAGGCCCACTGTGTGTCGGTGTCGATGTTCATCTTCACGACGCCATAGGACACCGCCTCGGCGATCTCCTCCGGTGCGCTGCCCGATCCACCGTGGAACACGAAGCGCACCGGCTTCGCAGCGGTGTCACGCGCCGCCGCGATGGCCTCCTGGCTGTCCTTCAAGATCTGCGGCCGCAAGACCACGTTTCCGGGCTTGTAGACGCCATGGGTGTTGCCGAAAGACGCGGCGACCATGAACGAACCGATAGGACTCAGCTTGTCGTAGGCGGCGAGCACCTCGGAGGGCTGGGTGTAGAGCCGGCTGTCGTCGATGGCCGAGTTGTCGACGCCGTCCTCTTCGCCGCCCGTCACCCCGAGCTCGATCTCAAGCGTCATGTCGATCTTGGCCATGCGGGTGAGCATGTCGGCGCTGATCTGCAGGTTGTCGTCGAGCGACTCCTCCGACAGGTCCAGCATGTGCGAGCTGTAGAGCGGCTCGCCGTGCTCGGCGTAGTAGGCCTCGCTGGCGGTGACCATGCCTTCGACCCAGGGAATCAGCTTCCTAGCGGCGTGATCGGAGTGCAGAATCACCGCCACGCCGTAGTGCTCAGCCATCACGCGGCAGTAGTGCGCGCAGGCCACCGCGCCCGCGACGGCGGCGGCTTGGTTGGTGTTGTCGAGCCACTTGCCGCCCCAGAAGAGCGCGCCGCCATTGGAGACCTGGATGATCACGGGGCTCGACGCCCGTCGCGCCGCCTCGAGCGCAGCGTTGGTGCTGTGCGACCCGATGACGTTGACGGCCGGCAGCGCGCACTGCGCCTCCTTGCAGTAGTCGAGCACGGCTTCGAGGGCTTTGCCGGTGAGCACACCTGGGCGAACGTTGAGCTTGGTCATGGGTCTCCTTGCAATACGATGGGTTGATGCGCGCGCTCACTCGTCGTCGCGGCTCTTTTCGAGGTAGCGAAAGATGGTGCGCACATCCACACCGAGGTCAGAGGCGGTCTTGGTTCGGTTGCCGCCGTTCAGATCGAGGATCTTCTCCACATAAGTTAAGGCGTAGCGCTCCTTCGCCTCGTTTAACTTCAGAATCCGATCATCCTTGAGCTCGCCGAGGTCCATATCTTCGGCCGTCAGCGTGTCGGTATCACAGAAGATCACGGCCTTCTTGATGCGGTTCTCCAGCTCGCGAATGTTGCCCGGCCACCGGTGCAGCCGCATCGCCCGCATGGCGTCCTCCGAGAACCCGGCGACGTTGGCGCCCATCTCGTCGGCGCTGCGCTTGAGGAAGTAGCGCGCCAGCAGATGCACGTCGTCCCCGCGTTCGCGCAGCGGCGCCAGCTCCAGGCGCACGACGTTGAGCCTGTAAAACAAGTCTTCGCGGAAGGAGCCCTCTTTCACCGACTCGGCGAGCACCCGATTGGTCGCGGCCACGACGCGGATGTCGATCGCGACCGCGGTGCCCTCGCCGATGCGCGTCACCATGCGGTCTTCGAGCACCCGCAGCAGCTTGACCTGCAGGTTCAGCGGCATCTCACCGAGCTCATCGAGAAACAACGTGCCACCGTCGGCCTGCTGGAACTTGCCGTCCCGCGTCGCCACCGCGCCGGTGAACGCACCGCGAACATGGCCGAAAAGCTCACTTTCGAGCAGGTTTTCCGGGATCGCACCGCAGTTGATCACAACGAAGGGCCCGCTCGCGCGCGGCGAGCGACGATGCACCTCAGCGGCGACGAGCTCCTTGCCGGTGCCCGTCTCGCCCTCGATCAGCACCGAGACATCCGTCTTCGCGACCTTGTCGATCTTCTTGAAGATGGCCCGCATCGACGGGCTCGCGCCGATCAGCGAACCGAAGTTCATGCGCTCGATCTGCTGCGTCAGGCTCTCGTTGGAGAGCTGCAGCTCGCGGATCAAGATCGCGTTGCGGAGCACCATGGAGGCCTGCACGGCGAACACGGTGGCGACGTCGAGGGCCTCGCGGGAGAACAGGTTCACCACGTTGTCGTTGCCGAGGTAGATGACGCCGAGCAGCTCGCCGCGGACCAGCAGGGGCACACACAGCACGGAGCAGAGCTTGTAGTCCATGACCGAACGGGCGGCCTGAAACTCGGAGTTCAGCGCGTCACTGACGATCTCCGGCTGGCGCGTCTCGATGACCTTGGCGACGATGCTGTCGCTGATCTGCATGTTGCTGCGCGACATCTTGCCGCCCGACTCACGCGCCGCCTTCACCTGCGGCTTGCCCTCAACGAGCAGCATCACCACGCCGCGGGAGGCGTCTGTGACGTCGATGATGTTGTCGAGCATGGTCTCGAGCAGGTCGTCGATCTTGTAGGTACCGGCGAGGCTCTCGGAGAAGCTGGCGAGCGCGTCGAGCGTCGAACGAATCCGCTGTCCGGTCGCTGGGCTCGGCGTGGGAGCGGAGCGCCGCGGCGAGGCCACGCGCATCTCGAACCGCAGACGCACGCTGCCGAGATCGATCTCGTCGTTCTGCTGGAGCTCACGGTTGTCGGCGCGACGCCCGTTGATCACCAGCCGCTCGCCGGCGACGGCCTCGATCTGAATGCCGCGCGCACCGACACGGAGCTGCGCATGCACCGGCGCGACGCCGCGTCCTTTGAGCCGAATATCGCTGTGTTTGTCGGTGCCGACGCTACAAACGATCTTCTCGATCGCGTGCGACGCCTTGATCACGCCGCCCCGGCCGAGTTCGTGTAGCCAAGCTTGCGGGTTCATGGCGCCTCCCGAGGCGAGCGTCGTCTGTGGGGCTGGCGTGTCGCGCTCAGAGTTCCGCGCCGAAGTGTGCGACCTCGACCGAACCCTGTCGAGGGCCAGACGAAGGTCGACTACATGAGCGGCAGCTGCGCGTCCGGGACGAGGTGCCAGAGTCGCGCGCCGCAATCCACCAATCGCGCCACGGCCACTGCGTCGTGATGCCACACGACGACGTCCTTTGCGCCGCTGTCCGTGACGAGCGCGCGCAGACTGACTTCATCGGCCGCAGCGCTCCACGGCACCGCCGGCCAGTCGCGCAGCGGCGCGGCGCCCGGCGCGAAGAAGTGGAGCTTGTCGCGGCCGGTGAGGGTGGGCGCCGGGCGACCAGGCGACCAGAGCAGGACACCGCCGCCGGCGAGGTGCTTGGCGAAGCGGCGGACGGGCAGCCCGGCCAAGTCCTGGACGCGACGGGCGACCTCGCCGGCGGCGTAGAGCGGAGTGGCAGGCGGCAGCGCGACGGCGATGGCGGGCGCGAGGCGTGGATCGTCCAGCACGATCACGCCGCCGCCGCGCGCCACGAGGGTGTTTAAGGCCGCGATCGCGGGCGCGTCGGGCGCCGGCGGCGCGCTGAGGCCGACGCCGTCGAGCAGCAAGATGTCAGCGCCGCCAACGTCGGCAGGCAGGCTGCCGGGCAGCGCCACGCCGCGGGCCGCGAGCGCGCACACCAACAGGTCACCGCCGAGCTGCACACGCAACACCGCGGCCTCGGGGCTCGTGCCCGCCGGGCCCGAGGCGACCGTCAGCTGACCGATCTGCATCGGTCTGCCCCACGGCAAGCCGAGGGCGCGACCACTCGGCCAAGCCCCGGCCAGGACGCTGCTGCACAGCACACGCCCGCTGCGGCGTGGCGGGGAACCCCAACGGTCCGCAAAAGCGAGGCCGTGGCGCGGCGGCCCCAGCAACGCGAGCCGAGCCGCGGCCAGCACGGGCACGCCTTCAACTCTCAGGCCAAAGCCGCTGCGGATGCTGTGCATCACTCCCCTGGGTGGGCCACAGACACATCGGCCGAGCCTTCGCGCGCAGGCTGACGCGGGCCACGTCTGCGCGCAAGGACCGGGCTGCCGCGGCTAGATTGACCGCAGTCGGGACGGCAGCCTACGATCGGCGCTGGTCTGGAGACATCATGACGGCAGTTCCGCCGATGCAGCCCGCAGGGCAGCGCACAGCGTCCACCCCTTCACGCACGAACGCTGAGGCGTCCTCGGCCGGTGACCTATCGAATCGCGCCAACGACGAAGCCGACCCACGCGACGCGAGCACTGGCGACTCCGACTCACTTGACTCGAACACCGGCGACGCCAACACTGGCGACGCCAAGACCAGCGCGCCACGCGAACGCTACGCCACGCCCTCGCGCCTCGTCGCACCCACGACGCACGGCCCGGTCGACGACGGCCTCTCCGAGCGCGATCTCAGCCACCCATCGCGCATGACCACGCAATTTGGCCTGCTGGCGCGCTGGCTCGCCGGGATCTTCTTCGCGCCGGTGCAGTTTCCGCCGCAGATCGACACGGCCATCGCCACTTGCGCGCGTGAAGGCGTGCCCGTCTACGTGATGAAGACCGTCAGCTTCCTCGACACCCTCTTCTTCAACTTCGCCTTTGTGCGCGCGAAGCTCCCGCTCGCCGAGTTCACCAACGGCCCCGCCCTCACGGCGTTTCAGCCGTGGCGCCAAGCGATCGCGGTGTGGTGGCGCAGACGCTGGTCCACCAAGGCGCCGCGCCCCAACAGCGAGATCGTGACGGGTCTGCTGCGTCGTCGCCGCTCGATCCTGCTGTTTCTACGCCGCGGCTTCTCGTTCACGCAGCTCGCCGCTGGCCCGCCCGCAGATCCACATTTGATCGATCTGATCGTCGCGCAGCGGGCTGTGACGTTTCCGATCTTCGTGATCCCCCAAGTGCTGATCTGGGAGCGCAGCGCCGGCTCGGACGGGACCAACATCTTGGAGACGTTCTTCGGCGATCCCGAGGCGCCCGGTCCCATCCGCAAGTTCGCCGGGTTCTTGGCCAACCATCGCCGCGCTTTTGTGCGGCTCGGTGAGCCCGTGAACCTGCAGACCTTTCTCGCGGACCACGCCAACTCGACGGACAACGGGTTGCTCGCTGAGCGGCTGCGCTTGCTCATCCAGCAGCGATTCGCCAGCGAAGATCGGGTGATTCGCGGCAGCGTGGTGAAGCCGCCGCGCGTGATGACCGAAGAGATCCTCGCCGATCCGCGCTTTGAAGCTCGCCTCCGCGCCGCGCTGCCGATCGATGATCCACGCAGCCTCGAGGAGCTCAAGAACGCCGCCAGACCGATGCTACTGGAGATCGCGGCGGACCTGCGCCTGTGGATGATCGAGCTGTTCAGTCTCACGCTGACGCTGGTCTGGGCGCGCATCTACACCGGACTCGAGATCGATACAGCGGGCCTGGAGCGCATTCGCCAAGCCGGACGTAACGGCCCTGTGGTGATCGCGCCAAGTCACAAAAGCCACATCGACTACCTCGTGATCAGCTACCTCTTTTACCGCAACGGCATGGTGCCGCCCCACATCGCAGCCGGCGCGAACCTGTCTTTTTTCCCGATGGGCTGGCTGTTTCGGCACGCCGGCGCGTTCTTTCTGCGGCGCACGTTCCGAGGCCAGCCGGTGTATGCCGCGGCTTTTGAGGCGTACATCACCAAACTTCTCAGAGACGACCACTGGATCGAGTTCTTCATCGAGGGCACACGCTCACGCACGGGCAAGCTGCTGCCGCCGCGGTTCGGCATCTTGCGCATCATCCTTGAGGCGGTGGCCGATGGCGTCGTGCCAGACGTCATGATCGCCCCGACCAACTTCGGCTACGAGCGCTTGATCGAAGAGACGGCCTACCGCCGCGAGCTGGAAGGCGGCGAGAAGAAACGCGAAGGCATGACCGATCTGATCGGAGCCACGCGGGTGTTGGTGCACAAGTATGGCCGCATGCGCGTGCAGTTTGGCGAGCCCCTCTCGGTGCGCAGCCTGCTTGAGTGCGAAGGTGTGACGCCCGGAAAAACCTACGATCCCAAGCAATTTTCGCGCGCGGTCAAGGTCTGCGGCTACCACATCATGGGTGGGATCAACTCTGCGGCGGTCCTCACGCCGACCGCGCTCACCGCCGCTGTGCTGCTCACGAAGATCAACCGGGGCATCAGCCGAGAAGATTTGTTGACGCGTGTCGGGCATCTGCTCGACACGGCGGTTCGACGCGGGGCTGTGCTCTCCGGTCCGCTGCGCACCGCGATGCGCATGCGGCGCCAGTCCCTCGTCGTCGCGGAGAGCCAAGACCGCGTCGCGCAGCGCGAAACCGGCGGCGCCCATGACCCGCTCGGCGCGCAGAGTCGCCGTGCGCGCGCGCTCGGTGAAGCGGTGGAGCCTTTTCTAAACGGCGCGCTCGAGATGTTCGAGGAGGCTGGTTGGCTGTTTCGGAAGAAGTTTGAAGGCGATGATGACGACGTCTTCATCGTCAAGCGCGACGGCCGGTTGCACCTGGACTACTACAAAAACAACCTGATCCACCTGTTTGTGCCCGACGCCCTGCTCGCGACCGCCCTGCTCGGCGGCATGGACGGGGAGGGCCGCATCGACCCCGAGGCGCTCGCGGAGGATACGAAGTTCCTGAGCCGGGTGATGAAGTACGAGTTCGTCTACGAGCCCGGCGTCACGTTCGCGGTGCAATACCAGCGCACGCTCGACTCATTTATCGCGCAAGGTTGGCTGCGCACGCTGCCGTCCGGCGCGCTCCAAATGAGCGCCCGCCTGCGGCCGCTCGTGCAGCTCTACGGCAAGCTGCTGCAGAACTTCATCGAGAGCTACATGGTGCTCGGCTACGCCTTGCCGACGCTGGGTGAGGCGCCGACGACGGACAAAGCCTTCGTCGCTCATTGCCAAGCCATCGCCGATAAACACTACGAACTTGGCAAGGTGCAGTGCCGCGAGGCGATCAGCTACGTGAACCTGAGCAACGCGCTAAAGCTCTACATCGAAGAGGGCTACGTGGAGCAGCGGGCCGAAAAAGTCGGCAAGCGCTCCGTCAAGATGTTGCGCGTGGAGACAGGCGGCCACACCGCTGCGCAGTTCGCGTTCTTCGTCAAAAAGCTTCAGACGTTTCACGAGCCCTGGAATGTCGGTGAGCGTGAATTCTGATGCGCGCGAGACGGATAGACCGCGCCGTTCTGCTGTGCTAGGTAGGCGCCTCAATTGTGGAGCGGTTTCCGCAATCTCACACCGACACCAACCGGGAGTACGTCGATGAGGCTGTACGCTGGCAAGGTCACACCGATCGCAACCGAGATGGTCCAGGTGCTCACGAGCACAGGGGCTGTCGAAGCCGAGCCGGAAATGGAGGGCGAAGTCCTCCTAGACATCGAGAGTGTGCTCAAGGAGTACATTCGAACCGATCGCGAGATCGTCAATCACGCACGGGAGCTGATCTCCAAGGGCGGGCTTGAGTTCCGGCAACTCCATCGTCTGAAGACAAAGATCGCCGAAGAGCGCTCGTTTGGCATCGGCGACAAAGCGATGGATTACCTGACGCGACAGATCATCGAGTGTCTGTTTCACAGCCGGCATGTGGCGGAGATCTTCGTCGAAGATCACGAGCTGCGGAAGACGCTGCGCGAAGTCCTGCGCCAGCATCTGAAGGTCGCGGACGATCTCGACGAGGAGGTGCGCCGGCGCATCCAGAACTTGCAGGAAGGTACGTCCTCCTGGGAAGTCGAGTACAACAAAGTGATGTCGGACATGAAGCGGCTGAAGGGTCTCGACGACGAGGCGTGAGCTTCGCCCAGGCCACACCCGTCCGCGCGGTCCACGTCCCAAGCGAGCCGCGCCCTGGCGAGCCGCGCCCTGGCGAGCCACGTCGTGGCGAACCCCAAGTGGCTAGCTACGCAGGCGGTGAACCATTGACTGTCTGCGCGTGACGACCGATAAGATCTGGCGCACTACTACCCTGCCCGACGGGCTCTTGAGGATGCACATCATGGCGTTCCACCTGCACCAAGACGGAAAAGCCGTCCAGTTTGACATTGAGACCCTGCGAGAGATGGCTCGAACGGGCGATCTTCCGCAAGATCAATACATCTACGACGACGGCAAGGGCGAGTGGATCGGAGCGGCGCTGGTCGCAGAGATGGCCGGCGCGTGGAACATCGAAGAGAACGAGGCGACCGTCGCCATGGAGATCCCTCCGGATTTCTTTGACGAGGTCGATCTCGGCGCCGCGGCAGAGCCCGAGCCCGAGCCCGTGGCGCGTGCGCCGGTTGCGTACACGGCCCCGGCCCCGGCTGCGATGGTGGCGATGACCCCAGAGCCCGTCTACACGGCCCCGGAGCCGGCTCCAGCGGCCCGTGCTGGCGGCGGCGGCGGCAACGCCGGTCGTGGCGGCGGCAACAATGGCGGCGGCGGCAACAGTGGCGGCGGCGGCAACAGTGGTCGCGGCGGCAACGGTGGTCGCGGCGGCAGCGCCAGCCTGCCGCATGGCGAGTGGATCAGCCCGGTCAAGGTCGTGCTCTTCACCGTGCTCACCTGCGGCATCTACGGCCTCGTCTGGCTGTGGAAGCGCATCAACGAGATCAACACGTTCCTCGGTCGCGAGGAGCTGAAGCCGATGTTCTTCTTCGCAGGCTTGTTCTGCGGGCCGCTCTTCTTGGTGCTGCTCTGGAAGATGATCAAGGTGTTGCCAGAGTTGGGACAGCGGGCCGGCGTGGAGATCGAAGACCGCGCGGTGGTGCTGTTGTTGCTGCTGCTGTGCTTCCCCTACGGTTTCTACTACTTGGTGCAGCAGGATCTGAACTCCGTCTGGGAAGCGTGCGGCGCGCAGCCCGATAGCTAGGTCGGGCAGCAAGCGACGACCGGCAGCTAGGCGAAACAGGGGTGACGGGCTATGCTCTTCGGCGCAGCAAGCGGTCACGCCCGACCGCGAGAACGCCACTTGATGTGCGGACGCTGACAGAAGCCGAGGTGTCACAACAAGACACCGACGGACGGCGACGCCACCCCAGGACCAGCTTGAAAGGGACCACGATGAAGAAGTGCCTCGCGATTGTGGCCATGACCGCCCTGCTCTCTGGGCTGACCGGCTGCTACAACACCTACCAGGTGCCGTCGGTTGAGTTTCGGAAGCTCCAGTCTCCGCAGGCGCTAAGCCAGGATCGGCGACTGGCCGAGGCGCTGACGGACAAGGAAGAGCGCAAGAAGCTCGTCACGCGGTCCGCGAACGACCCGGTGACGGTGAAGACGGTCAAGAGCAAGCAGGTCGCCGTGACGCGACAGACGAAGATCTTCGTCCGCTCGCAGGGTGGGCGTCGCTACCAGATCACGCCGTTCAACTTCGCGATGTACTCGAGCCAGCTCGTCGCGTCCGATCGCGACACGCTCATTCCGCTGGCGAGCCTGAAGAACTACGAGGTCGACCTGCTCTCCAACGGCAAGACCGCCGGAATGATCGGCGCTGGTCTGGCCGTGGCAGTCGGTTTCATCGTGACCATCGTGGTGACGGCCGACAAAAAGAGCTTCAACTAGCCCACACGCCAAGTGGCCGACAAGCCGACTGGCCCGCCCCGCGGTTGCATCTGTCTCCACCGCGCTGCTGGTGAGCCGCGTCCCTAGCCGCTCGCAGCCCAGGTTTTGGCGCACCCGCCCCGCGTAGCGTAACCTGCCGTGGGCACCCGTCAGACCGCTTCCTCTCTGGTTCGGCCGCTTCTCACCGCCCCACAACTCATCGTCGCCCGTCATGTCACGATCCACCGCCTCTGCCTCGTTCCGCGGTCGCTGGATCGCGCAAGGAATCGCCGCTATCGCTGGTGTGGCGTTGGGACTGGGGCTCTTCGCGCTACCTGGCCAGCTCGCCGTTGAAGTCGAAGCGCGGCTACAAGCCATGGCCTCGCGGCGCGGCGTGACGCTGCGTGTCGGTCACGTCTGGTTGGAGCCCTTCTCAGCGCTGACGCTCGACAATGTGGAGATCAGCGATCCGACGACCGGCAAGACGATCGCGCGGGTGCGGCGCGTCGCTGTGTCGTACGACGTCCACGGCGTCAGCGAACCCAAGGTGTTCCTCAAGCAGATCACCCTCACCTCCCCGAACGTCACGCTGCAGCGCGAGGCGAGCGGTCGCTACAACGTCGACGACCTGCTGCGCAGCTTGCGCAGTAACGCCGCGCCGTCGGGTCAGAGCGGCGGCGGTGGGCTGCGGCGGTATGTGTCTCACCACATGCCGCGTGTGCGGGTGACGGGGCTGCAGCTACGGGTCGATGATGACCAAGGCGGGCCGCTGAAGACGCCTTCTGGCGTGGATTTACGGCATCTGCGCTTCATGGGTGCGTCTTTTGAGTTGGAGGATACGTCCCCCGTTCAGGAGTCCATGGCGCTGCAGTGGTCCGCGCGGACACGCATCGAGGGGATCGGTGGCGCGGTCGGTGCGCATGGCAAGCTTCAGCTGCCGCTGCGCACGGGTGAGGCGCACATCACGCTGCCAAAGGGGTTCGCGCTGCAGGCCGGCGGGCTGCGTGCCGCGGTGGGCGGCGTGTCCGCTTGGAGTGACGGTCGCGTCGAGGTCACGGGCATCAACTTGGCCAAGGACGGCGAGAATCAACGACTGGCGCTGGCGATCGAGCGTCTCACCGCGACGGTTGGGTTGACGCCGGTGCCCGAGACCGACATCCCCGTGGCGTTGCGCAAGCGGCTACCGGCGGCCGTGTTGCTGGCCCTGCGCCATGTGCGGCGCGTGGCGCTGCATCACCCAGTCGTCATTGGCTCGCGACCGTCGACGTCCGCAGCCGCGACGCCGCCTGCCCATGGCAAATCAGGCGACACCCCTGCGAGCGCGGGCGGTGACGCAGATGAAGACAAGGCGGCCGCCGACCGACAGGACGACGACGACGACGCCGCGCCTGGCCGTGCGGCCAAGAAACGAACCGCCCGATCGCGCCGCCGCTTGCTGCCCCGCGCGACCCGTCGGACCGACAACACCGGCAAAGGCACTGGCATCAAGCGGGCGCGTGCCGGAGCGAGTCAAGCCGCTGTCGCCGTCGCGCCGCATCGCGGCAAAGCTAGCTCAAAGGCCGATTCGACGGGCGATTCGAAGGCCGGAGACACGGCGCCGGCGGCAAAGCCTGAGCCAGGTCAGATCGTCCGTGAGGCGCTCCGGGATTTGCTGGTCGGCGCCGCGGACCGCATGGAGACCCAGCTTCGGCGCGTGCAGGAGATGCTGTCCGCCATGCCGCTCGAAGAGATCCGCGTGCACCACGGCAGCGCGCGCTTTCGCGGCGAGCGGGCGACGACCGGGCTGGCGCGAGTGGTGTCCGACTACAACCTGTTGGTCAAGCGCGACGGGGCTAGCATCGTCGCCGAGCTGGACTTCAGCGTCCCGGGTCGCAAAGGCACGCAGCGTATCGAGGGCCGCGTCGACACAAAGTCCGGCGATATGCACCTCAAGGTCCGACTCGACCAGCTGCCCCTGGCGCCCTACGCCGCGATCTTGCCGAGCAACGTCTATGTGCACAGCAACAGCGCGCTGCACGACACGCGCCTGCAGCTGGTGGTCAACCGCAAAGACCGTACGATCTCAGTCGACGGTAGCGGCGCGCTGAGCCACCTCGACATTCGAGCGCGTCGGATTTCTCGGCATCTGCTGGCCGATCTCAGCCTGCGCGCCAAGGGCCGGCTGACGCTGGACCTCGCCCGCGAGATGGTGCGACTCACCAAGGGTGAGCTGGCCGTCGGCAAGGTGACGGCGCTGGTGGACGGCTCGGTGCTGCGTTACCGCACGGCGCCGGCGTTCGATCTGCACGTGAAGATGCCGACGGTGCCCTGCCAAGACATCGTCGACTCCATGGTGCCCAACGTCGCGCCGATGTTGATCGGCATGTCTTGCCACGGCACCGCGTCGCTGCGCCTCAACCTGGGCCTCGACACCAAAGACATGCGCAGCCTGAAGCTGGAGTACAAACCGCTGCTGCGAAAGATGGAGATCGACAGCCTTGGCAAGTACATCCGGTTCGACGTGCTGCAGAGTCCGTTCGAGCATCACACACGGCAGAAAGACGGCACGCTGTACACCTTCGTCACCGGGCCCGGCAGCGATCGCTGGACGCCCATTGAGGCGCTCGGTGAGCATATGCCAAAGGTCGTGACGACTACCGAAGACGGCTCCTTCTACTGGCACCAGGGCTTCTCGCTCAATCAGATCCGCAGCGCATTTGTGACGAATCTGCTGCGCGGCCGCTTCGTGCGCGGGGCGTCGACGATCAGCCAGCAGGTGGTGAAGAACCTGTTTTTCGTCGAGTTCGAGAAGACGCTCGCCCGCAAGCTGCAGGAGGCGATCATCACTTGGCAGATGGAGCGCACGCTCGACAAGCCGCAGATCCTGCAACTCTACTTCAATATCATCGAGTTTGGACCGCAGATCTACGGGATCCGCGCGGCGGCGAGCCACTATTTCAATCGGCCGCCGTCGGAGCTGACCCTGCTGCAGAGCATCTGGCTCGGCAGCATCATCCCCAACCCGAAGGCGTTTTATCACCAGTTCACCAAGGGCGAGGTGAAGCCGTCGTGGCAGAAATACCTCTGCTGGATCGGCGGCGTCATGCGCAAGCGAGAGAAGATCACCGACAGCGAGCTGGCGAGGCTCGGCACCTGTCAGGTGGTCTTTGGCGACGGCACCGATGGCTCTGAAACCCCGAAAGATCAAGGGCTGGGGCATGAAGTGGCGATCGACGCCGACGGTCGGCCGCTCGATCCCGGCGGCGCGCCGCAGCCCACCAACCGCACCAATGACGACCTGCCGCTGCCACCACCGAAGCTCCGACCGAGCCTGCCGCAGCCGGGCAAAGGTGCGAATCTGCGACGCCGCAAGGCGAGTCGGCTGGCGGCGCCTTCTGTTCCAGGTGACGAGCAGCCCTGACTTGGCTGGGGCCTCCACACGGACCCTGCGCGAGCGACCCGAGAGTGAGGCCGTGCGACGCGCTCGGACCTACTCGCTGCCCGCGGACACCACACGGATCATGTCGTAGATGTTGGTCGCGCGGTCGGCGCCCTCTTGGCCGCGTGGGACGATACGATTCTGCGGTCCACGAATCGGCTCAGGGCCCCACCACGAGTTCGGCATGTCCTGCGGGTGGGTGCCCTCAATGACGTACTGGTAGACCGGACCATCGTGGTTGGCCTTGGCTTCTGCCCCGAAGCGATGCTCCCACGGGTCTTCGAGCAGCAGACGGCGGAAGCTGTCGCGCACGGTGCCCATCATGCGCTGACTCCAGACGTCGGCGTATTGCAGCTCCGGCATCTTCGCTGAGCGAACCTCCTCGAAGAGGCCATCTGCGGCGCGCGCGGACACGCCCTCCTGCCGTTGCATGGGGAGGCGGTCTTCGGGGTCGACGTCGGTCTTCTCGACGCGGCCGATGTTGCGCAGGTTGAACTGTGGGTAGTGATTGTGCTCGATCGCCTCGAGGATGTCGCCGGGGATCGCGTGGTCGGAACCGGCACGAAACGTCGCCGCGTAGGTCTGTTGCGCCTTCGTGCGCGCCTCCACAAGATCCGTCAGCTTGTCGAACTGGAAGTCATGGGCCTCGAACACCACAAAGCTTCGCCGACGCTCTAGCTCCCGATCCAAGGGCAAGATCCCGCGTGAAAACGCCTGCCGGCGCCGGATCGTCAGGTTCAATGGCCACGCTACGTTGGCGGCCGGACCACGGAGCAGATCTTTGGCGCGGGCTTCCGTCACGGCTCCACTCTCCCCCAAGATCGTCGCGATGCTGCGGCCGGAGCACACCCCCGATGGCGCTAGCAGCCCGGATTTTCAGCGTTTGAGCTGGTCGATTTCGACGCTATTCACTGTCGATCTCAATCGTCTCTTCGGTCTCACCCTGAATGTAAAACTCGCTGGTGCGCTCACGGCTGCTCACCACGCCGAGCGCCTCCTCGATGTCGCGTGTCAGCGCCTCGCATTCCCCACCCTCCGCGCCCTTCACCTGCAGGGAGACGTTGCCTTCCTCATCGATGCTGAACTGAATCTCGCGGCGCTTGGCCATGTCGGTCTCCTGGGCTGGGTTGGTGGGGCTGTCGACTGCGCTAGTCGCCCCAGCTGCTCACGGTCACGTGGATGTGGTTCTCCTCGTCGACCGTCTCTTCCTCGAGGGTGTAGCCGCGCTTGGTCACCTCCTCCTTGACGGTGTGGTAGGCGTACCGTTGCATGACCTTGCGTGTGAACTCAGCCTGGTCGTACCCAGCCGTTGTCTCGACAAACTCCCAGTCCGCCACAAACGTCGCGGTGCCGGTCTCAGCGTCGATGTTGATGCCGATCTCGTACGTCTTCGAGGCGTGGATCACCAGATCAGCCTCGGTCGTCTGCCCCAGGTAACCCTTGACGAGCACCTTCTGACCCACCTCAGCTTTGGTGAAGTTGAAGCCGAGCTCCTCCAGCACAAGCTCGAGGCGCAGCACGTTTTTGATCTTCGTCTGAACGGTCGTGAAGTGCGACATGAGGGCTCCTTCGGGCGGTCACGTGAGGTGTAGGGCTAGAGCTCCAGCCGGGGGCTGTCCTGATCGTCCTCGTCCAGCTCTTCATCCGGCGGTGACGCACGCCGCGCGCGGGACTTGGCCCACTCACGCATACCCGCCAACCGCTCACGCATGGTCTGCGACAGCGGGATGACCTCAGCCATCGCCTCCACCATGGACGCCGTCGTGATGTCCACGTCGCCGTGGCCGATGTCATACGCGTTGTACAGCGCGGTGACGATGACCTCCTCGAGCTCAGAGCCAGAGTAGCCCGCGGAGGCCTCGACGAGCTTCCGCATATCAAAGGTCGCTGGGTCACGACCACGACGGGTGAGGTGAATCTCCAAGATCTTCGAGCGCTCCTCCCGGTTGGGCAGATCGACGAAGAAGATCTCGTCAAAACGGCCTTTTCGCAGCAGCTCGGGCGGCAGCTGGGAGACGTCGTTGGCGGTCGCGATGACGAACACGGGCGACTCCTTCTCCTGCAACCACGTCAAGAACGTCGCGAATACACGCGCGGTCGTGCCACCGTCGCTCGAGCCTGAGCTCTTTGTGCCGCTGAAGCCCTTCTCCAGCTCGTCGAGCCACATGATGGCCGGGGCCACGGCCTCCGCCGTCTGAATCGCGCGGCGCATGTTCTCCTCGGAGGAGCCGACGAGCGAGCCAAAGACCTTGCCGACGTCCAGACGCAACAGCGGCATCTGCCACGCCTGCGCGATCGCCTTCGCGCTGAGCGATTTGCCGCAACCCGGCACACCGAGCAGCAAGATGCCCTTGGGCGACGGCAGGCCGAAGGCGCGGGCTTTGTCGGTGAAGCTGTACTCCCGCTTCTGCAGCCAAGACTTCAGCTCGGGCAGGCCGCCGACCGAGTTCAAGCCGAGCGTGGTCTCGTAGAACTCCAGGATGCCGCTCTTGCGGATGATGTGCTTCTTCTCCGCCAAAATCGTCTTGATCGAGAACATCTTGTCGCGCACGGACGTCTTGTCGAAGACCTGGCGCGCCTCAGCCTCGGTGAGCCCAAGCGCGGCCTCCGCGATCTCGCGCTGCAGGTCCTGACTCTCCAGCACCAGCTGGAAGTTCTTGCCGAATCGTCGTGACCGCGCGCCGGCAAACGCCTTCTCGCGAACGATGTTGAGCAGCGTGGCGACGTCCGGCAGATCAAAATCGATCACCTGGATGTCCTTCTCCAACTCCAGCGGGATCTTCACCAGCGGCGACAGGAACACCACAGTTCGCTTGGTCTGCGCGCCGTCAAAGAGGTTCACCAGATCACGGACCCGGCGAGCGACCATGGGGTCTTTGAGGAAGGGGTGGAAATCGCGGAGCACCACCACCGCGTCACGCGTGAGCCCGTTGGCGATCCAGTCGAGCGCGCGAATCGGCTCACGGATATCGCCCGGCACGTCGATCGCGTCGCTGCGGAAACCCTGCGAGCAGGACCACGTCACGAACTGGCGGCTCTTCCAGTTGGTGATGTCCCACCGATCACGGAGCACCTCGTTGTCGAGATGGGCGAGCTCACGCACCCAACGCTCGACCCGCGCCTCCTCAGCGGACGCGACGTACACCAGCTTGTATTGCGCGCGGATGAGGTAATGCAGGTCGTCGACGGCCTTCGGAACAGGGCGATTCTTCGCCACAGCAGCGGCGTCCGCCACGGGGTTCTCAGACTGGTTCATGCTTCCTCACTAGAGAGTTTGTCTTGTAGCTCTTGCGCCATGCGCACCTGCTCGGTGATGTCGCTCACCAGCACAACCGCGATGTCGTAGAGCAGATCTGCGGCCTCGCCGAGATCGCTTTCCTTGTCCAGCTTCTTCTCAAGCGTCTGCGCGTATTTTCGGACCAGACGCGCGTTCGACTTGCTCGCCGCTGCGGCGTCGACGAGGGCCTCGACGTCCTCGATCACGCCGTCGGGCAGACTCGGACCGGCCGGCGGCTTGTCCTCGATCGCCTGCAGCTCGGCGACGCGCTCCTCGGCAGATTCCAGGCGGGTCTGCTGGGTCTCGTGCTTCTTCTGCAGCAGCGAAAGCTCCGCTTCGAGCTTCTGGCTGCTCGCGCTGTCGACGGCGAGGTTCTCCAGCTTCAACTCGGCCTTCGCGATGTCGCGCTGAGCCTGCGAGAGCTGCTCCTGAACACGCTCCTGCTCACGCACCTTGGCCTTGAAATCCGGGTGATCCGTGATGTCCGTGGGGCCGGCCTTGCGCTCTTCGGAGACGCGCTGCGCATCCTCGAGCTCCCGCCGCAGCGCTTCGGTCTCGCGGCGCTGTTTCTCGATACGATCGGTCATCTCGTCTGAGCGTCGCATCGCGTTGTGGTAGTCCTCGAGCAGCGTGCGCTTCTCGTGCTCCAGGTCGCTGATGCCCACGCCCATCCGCGCTTGGCGAATCTCGATGTCCTTGTCGCGCAGGTCGATCCGGAGCTGCTCGATGACAGCTTCCTTCTCCTGAATAACCTCTTGCAACAGGTTGACCTTGCGCTCCAGCCGGTCCGTCTCGCCGCCGCCGCGGTTGTAGTCGGCCTGCAGCATCTCGATCTCGTCGCGATGACTGCGCAGCTCGTACTCCAGCAGATCCAGCTGACGCTGCAGCTCTTCGATCTGACGGTCTTTCTGTGTCAATCGGACCTTCAGTCCAGACAGCTGCTCGGTCGCATCGGCCGCCTTAGTTCGCGCGCTCTCCAGCTCGCGTTCCAGATCGGTGACCTTCCGCTCGGCCTCGAACGCGTCGTCTTCGCGCTGGCGCTGCTCTTCACGGGTCTCCTCAAGCGAGGATCCCATGACACGATTCTGCTCCTTGAGCTTGATGTACTTATCGCCAAGGCCATCGAGCTCCACGCTGTACCGCATGGCGCGCGCTTCGGCGCTCTTGGAGTCGTTCTCAACTTGGGTGACACGGCGCTCGGCGTCCGCCAAGGCCGCCTCCAGGGCGGCGACTTTGCGCTGCAGCTCGGCGGTATCGGCCGATCCGCCGGCCGCAGTCAGCGGCATCGCGTCGACCACACGGCTCTGGCCAGTCGAGTGGCTGCGTCGTGACGGGCGTGGCCGCGTCTCGGGCGCTTCGCGCGGCGCGCTGCCACGAGCCTCCGCCGAACGCGGCTCCCGCTCGCGACTGGAACGAGGACGGGCCTCCTCCCGCTTCGGCGCTGGCTTGGCTTCGACGCGCTCACTGCGCTCGGCGCGGGCCGGTGGGGCCGCGCGGGCCGGTTCGGGCGCAGCGCCACCACGTCGCTCCTCTCGCTCTACCCGGCGACGCTCGCGCTCGGCGTCGCGCTCTGCGTTGCGGCGCCGGCGCTCGTCAGCGTCAGAGCCTGCGGCTGCGGGTGCGTCCGCTCGGCCGAGTGTGGTCGGCTTATCAGGACGACCACGCTTGCCGCGTCCGCCGCTCACCAGATCGGAATTGGGCTCGCCGCGCTCGATCCGAATCTCGAAGACCTCGCCGATGCGAACGAGGTCCCCGGTCGCGAGCTCGGCCCGTGTGGTGCGATCGTTGTTGTGAAAGCTGCCGTTCGACGAGCCCAGATCCTTGAAGTACCAGACCTGTCCATCATAGCCGATTCGCGCATGATTTCGCGATATCGTGCTCTCCTTGGCATAGATTGTGGAGCCAGGGTTGCGGCCAATGGTCACGGGCTCACCGCCCTCGTCCAAGGGCAGGTGAATCATGTTGCCCGAGACGTCGCGGTATTCCAGATACATTCCCGCACTCCTCCGTACCGTCGGCTCTGCTACATCAGCCATGGAGCGACAGCCGCGCAAGTGTAGGGGACCGGTCGGAGGCTGTACAAGCCCAACGCCTCTCGCCGCGGGGTTTTTTTAGAAGTCTTTCGGCATAACGGCGGCCATACCCCGCTCAAGCTCGCGTATCGAGTGCGTCAAGTACGCTAGGCAGTGCCGGTCGTACGCCTCCACCACCATCGCGATCCCGATCTGCTCATCCGGCCACTCTTCGATTCGTTTCACCGCGGTACCGCGCAGGCCGTCGCCGCGCCACACGATCTCAAAGCGATTGCCGCGCTTCACACCGTCCTGCGCACCCTTGTCGATATAGACGTAGTGATGCTGGCCCGCGGCGGTCGTCTCGTGGTGGAAATCGATCAGCGTCCCGACGAGCTGCACTTTGTTCTTGCGGGGCGTGACCAGGCTCAGCGGTTCGAAGATGTTGGTCAGCAAATCACCGCGACTGATCTCTGAGTACGACTTATTGAGCAGCATGCTGACGACCTTGCGCTTGGTGTTGATGACCTCCGCTTCGCCAACGAAGTTGATTTTGTAGCCCACCGTCTTGCCCGTCGTCGGGTGCACCACCGGCCGCTCCATGCGGTAGACCACAAAGCGGTCGCCGCCCTTGACGCATGGACCGATCAGCTCCGGCGCCTTTGTCTTGTTGCCGTTGCGATCGCCCTTCGCCGCTTCACGGATCGACGTCCGCTTCTGGGCACTGCACCGCTTGAGATTGAGCCGCGTGTAGATCTCGTCCAGCGAGCCGAGCATGTTGCGCTCTTCGCGGCTACCAGCGACGCGACCGCTCTCACGATAGTCACGAGCGGAGATGTAGCCGACGCGGCGCGCGAGGGTGATCGGCGTGATCTTCTTGCGCTTGAATCTGGACGTCGCAAACGTGATAGCGCGCTGCTTGCCGATCGGAGAGGCGCGGCGGCTGAGGAACACCACGTCACCTGGGTAGATCAGGTGGGGGTTGGTGATCTGGGGATTGTACGACCACAGCGAAGGCCAGTACCAAGCCTCATTGTAGAGGCCCTGCGCGATACTCCAGAGCGTGTCGCCCTGCTGAACGGTGTACGTGCGCTCTCCGCTCTTGGCGCTCTGCTGCATCCGGATCGCGGGTTTTTTCTCGTCGAAACCCCAGGGCACCTGTGCGTCGGCGCGAGGCGCGACGGTCAGCAGGGCGGCCGCGACAACGAGACCGAGCACAGTGGCGCGACGGGCCCTTGCGGTGGGGAACCTCGGCGACGGAAGCGGTGTCCCTGCAAACAAGGTGGATTGGGGCGTGCTCATGTGCTCCCCCTATGGACGCCGCGGCGCTGCGCCGTTCGACCGAGACTCAGTTAGCTTCCGACGAGCGAAGTCGGCCGCGGGCGTCGTCGGGAAACGACGTATCAGCTCGCCGAGCACCGCCTGTGAATCCGCCCGCTCGCCCAGTTTCGCGTAGCAGAGCGCCATCTTCAGCAAAGCGTCGGGGACCTTGTTGCCGCTGGCGTAGCGACGCACGACGGTGTGAAACACCCCGGCAGCCTTGATCCACATGGCTTGCGCGTACCAAGTCTCCCCGATCCAGTACATCGCGTTGTCCGCCAAGGGATGTTTGGGGTGCTGTTGGCTGAAGGTGGCAAACTGGTCGCGAGCTTCCCTGAGGCGTCCAGCGTCGAGCAGCGACTTGGCCGCTCGATAGGCACCTGCGGCGCGCTCCTCGGCCGTGACGCCGTCTTGTGGCGTCGGGTCGCCACCATCGGCCCGAGGCCCTGCCGCGACCGTCCGTCGCGCTGAGCGGCCTGATTTTGTGCGCTTTCCGCGGGCTGCGACGGCTGTGTCCGTGACGCGCGGCACGTTGTCTGGACCGATCACGATCGTCCGGGAGGCACGCTCTCGCGACGCATCGGACGTGGCAAACGAACCTGGAGCGTCCGCATGTGGCGCGACGACACGGGGCACGATGACACGGGGTAGCTCCGGCATCTGCGTCGCTGCGCCGCGGCGGTTGTTCGCGAGCCGCTCAGAGTCGAGCTTGTCTTGCAGGACGACGAGGCGGTTGCGGAAATCATCGAACTGGACCCGCTGTGCGGTCTGACCACGCCGCAGCTCGACCAGCTCTTCTTTGAGTCCGCGCACCTCAGTCTCTACCTGGGTCACCCGGACGCCCGTGCAGGCGCTGAGCGCGACAGAGAGCGCACAGGCGGCGCAGAGGGCAACGAGGGGTCTGTGGTAGCGTTGGGGCAAGGAGGGCTCCGTACGTGGGGCGTGCGACGCGCGGCTGGAGCGCGTCGATCGGGTGGCACACCACGCGGATCGTGGGGGGGGGCACTGCTTGTGTCAAACTTTGCGTAGGCGGCGCCAACCGAGCCGCAGGTGCGGTGCCACGCGCGCCCAGCCGCTGCCGAGCCGACGTTGTGCTTGCGCGAGGGGTCCATGCGGTGGCAACCGCAACGTGCGCCCGCGGCACGCGATGGCGTCCACTCGGCCGATCACGGCGTCGCTGGGTACCGTCGGATCCGGCTGCAGGTTGGTGTCGCCGCGCGCGATGAGTCCGTCCGGGGTGGTGGCGACGACGCGGTGGGCGAACACCGACGCGCCGTCTGCTGCGATGAAAACAACCAGATCGCCGGGGACCACGGGGTCGTTCGAACAGACGCGAACCGACATGCCCTGGCCGAGCGGCCACATGGAGCGGCCAGCGACGGGCCACCAGCGGGCGTCAGCCACCGGTCGGCGAAGCGCCCTTTCGTTGGCCCCGCTCTGGCTGATAGATCGGAAACATGAACTTCTTCTTGTCTGCAGGGGGCAGCGTGGTCTCAGGTACCGAGCGCCACTCCTCCTCGGTGTACGTCACGTTGCCGTGCGGTTCGTAGGCAACCATCGCGAGTTTTGTGCGTTGGTGAAACACGTCAGGCGCCTTTCGGTAGTCACCGGTGCGCTTGTAGGCCTCACCGGCGCAGTAGAAACAGTGGCCGTTACCCGCGCACGATTGGCAGTCCGTCCGCTCCGCGTTGGTCCACTTCCGGAGGGCTGCGCGCTCCTCCGAATCGTGCCACGACTCAAGAAAGGGTCGCTCACGCACCTGACCAATGTGCATCGGGAACATGACACACGGCCAAAGCGCCCCATCCGGAGCGACGTACGCCAGCGTCCGGCCAGCGCCGCACGGCGCCCCGTCGGGGACGAAACTCGGCTTCACGCCCGAATCACGGGAAGCCTTGGTCAGCGTCGCGCGTTTGCCACGTACGTAGGCCTCCTCAGAGAGGCTGAGCGAGTCGAGTTGGTCCGTGGCTGAATGGTCGGGCAACACCTGCAGCGAGCCAGAAAACGAGCACCCGAGCGCGGTGAAGTACGCCTCCAAATCCGGCAATTCGTCCACATTTGAGTTCATCGCAACGGTCGCCGCGCGCACCTCCACACCGGCGTCGCGCAGCGCGCGAATCCCAGCGAGCGTCGCCGCCAACGACCCTGGCACCCGTGTGATGGCGTCGTGGATTTCCTCGTCCAGCGAATAGACGCTCACGTCAACCCGCGTCACGGCCAGCGCCGCCAGCTGCGCTGCCAGCTCCGGGCTGATGTTGCCTGCGTGTGTCTTCACCGTACTGCTGAACCCACGCGCCGCAGCGAAGCGAAGCATCTCCATGAAATCCGGGCGAGCGAACACCTCGCCGCCACTCCAAATCAGGTACGGCACGCCGGCTACGTAGAGCTCTTCGAGCAGCTTCAACCAGTCCGCCGTCACCATCTCTGGCCAAGTGTCCTTCTGGTCGAGGTAGCAGTGTTCACAATCGAGGTCGCACCGGTACGTCACGTCCAGGTGGACGATCGACGGGACGTCGGCGCGCGCCAGCGCAGCTCGAAGGCCGTCCAACGGGGTTGAGTCGGAGGTCATCATGTCAGGCTCCGGAGCACGCCGAGGACGTCAGCGTCGCAAGACGTAAGTGAGTGACTCATGGAACGTGGCGGGTGTCGCGAAAGCAAGGATTCATGCGCTGCAAGGTGTATCTCCACCGGAATCCCCGGCACCCACAGACTCGAACTGTGGAGAACCGTCAGCGCGTCGGCAGTGGTTGCGCGCCACGCTGCGGACCGGTCTCGCCGCTCGCTGAGCAGAAACAGACCGCCGAGCGGCAGCACCGGCGGACGCTCCGTCGCCGCGGCCCGTTCTTGTGCATACCAGTGCGACTGCCACGATCCACCCGGCCCGGTGGGACTCAGAAAGGCGAACTCCTCGTTCATGAAATGACTCGGAAAACGCCTGCACAGCGTCGACTTGCCTCTGCCGCTGGCGCCCACGACGACGACGGCACAACCGTCGACTTCGAGCGTCGCAGCGTGAAGGAGCACTCCACCGTCTCGGAGCACCATGGCCATGAGCGTCCCAACGGCTCCCTCGACCACGCCTTTTCGGGCGGCGACGGTCTCCTGGCCCAGCTCCAGGTTCAACGCGAAGCGTCCCCGGCCAGTGACCCAATCTACCTCGCCTTCCGACCACGCGCCGTTCAGTCCGAAGCCACGCTCGTTCCAGAACGTGATTTCAGCTTTCGCGCGGCCGTCCCGAATGCGGTCGACAAATTCAAGCTCAACGCGCGCCGGCAGCCCGGGGGCGTCATGCCATCCGTACACGTCGAAGTAGGTCGGAGTCGCCGTGACGCCGACGCGATAGTCGCCCGCGCTGATGGTGATTCGACCGCCCTCAGCGTCGCACATGCGATGCCGCCACATCGGGAGGAATTTGCCTTCCTCCGGCGCGACACGCCAACCTTGCGCCTCCTGACGAACCCGCTCAAATTCCGCTTTTGTGTACGCCACACGGCCCTCGCTGCGCCTGTCTGGGCACCCAAACCTAGCGGCGTGTGGCCGAGCCCACGGTTCTACCCCGGTCGCCGCAGCTCAGGCGGTGATGTCACAGCTGTCGAATGGAGGGCCGTCGACTGTGGGTGTGCCGCAGGTAGGGCCCGAACCGAGAAGCGCCATGTAGTCGCCGCCGCTGAGGGTCTCCACAGCTGGCGCCTCGTACTGCGCTCGCGCGGGCGGCGTGTCTGCCGTGGAACTAGCTGTCGTCTGGTCTTCTGTGCTCATCGCGAGGCCCCCTATGAGAGAGTTGGTTGTCCAGTTCACTGGAAATGATCAGTAAATCAGCACCGCGTAGCCGCTGTAGGTGCCGACCAGCAAGTCTGGATGCCCGTCGCCGTTCACGTCCCCGATACTGCGGAAATTGAAGGACCCGAAATCTTTCGAGCCAGCGGCGAAGGGATGCTCAATGCTGAGGTCTTCGACGTGGTAGCTCGGCTCAGTGCCAGTGCCGGAGGCGCGAAGCAGCGGCGCGCGGATGGACACTCGTGTACGGCCAGTCGGGCCGTAGGAGGCCTGGGAGTACGCGATGGCGATAGCGCCTGTCCCCGACTGATCAAGGAAGTTTCCGGCGCTGCGCAATGGGTACGCGTAGGTGCTCACCGCATAGCCCATCGTGTGTTTCCGGAGACCGGAGACGCCGCTCACGACCGACGACTGCAACACCGTCACCTTGCCGAGGCTGGCGGTGATCGACTTGCCGCGCACCCAGTACAGCCAGATCGCGGCGTTGCCCGGTGCGTGCGCAAACATCAGATCCGGGATGCCGTCGCCATCGAAGCTGACGATAACCGGATCTTGGGGCGCCTTGCTGCCTGTTTCGCCGTCCAGTCGCAGGGCGACGGTCGTCGTGTCGCCCGTCCCCGCGCCAGAGAGCGTGCTGGTCAGCGTGAGGGTCTGATCGCCCGAGACTGGGCGCCCCTTCACGATGAACACGGTCTGCGGCGAGTTGAACTGCGTGATGACCAGATCGTCGTATTGTGTCCCCGTCCCGTCGCCATCGGCGATGATGTTCGCGCCACCACCCAGGCTAAATCCAAAGATCGGCGAGCCGGATGAGTCAGACCGGTAGATCGTCAGCATGTTGTGGGTCTTCCGATCCGCGGCGCTGGTTACGTCGACCGTGATCGGTGAGCTCGTCGACCAGGCCTTGTTGCCCGGCATGACCATCACCTTGTCGTACGGCTCTGCGGTGGTTGGCGTGACGCGGAAGACGAAGTCGTCGATGGGCTGCGAGCCGCTAGCGAGATCCCCGGTGAAGTTGCCGGCCGAGGCCAAGTAGGCGACGCCAGCCGCTGCGGCGTTGCTCACATTCTTCAACGTGACGGCGGCGATCGACGTGAGCGGTTTGCCCTTCTCGCCCAGGTACACGCGGATTTCGCGCGGTACGCCCGCGCCTTCACCGTAGGACGCAACAAGATCCTGCACACCGTCGCCGTTGACGTCGATGTTGGCGGCAACCTCCTGCCCCAACGTCATCGGCTCAATCCAGCAGTCGTGCGTCGAAGCGGACTTCGCCTTCAGGTCGATGTCGGGGAAGACCCCGCCAGTGTTGGCGACGCCGTACACCACGCAGAACGGCATGTTCGCGATAGAGCGCACGCCGAAATCAGCCATGCCGTCGCCGTTCACATCGCCAATCGCGAGCGGTAGCGCGTACAGGAACTTGCTGTCGTACGGGCTGACACTTCCCGTCACCTTCGCGAACTTCAATCGCAGCTCCTTGGTCGAGACCGCGTTGCTGATCGAGCCAGCGTTGCCGGCCGCGTCGAGGGCTCGCGCCGCGAAGTACCAACTCGACTTGCCGTTATCGGTGTGCGGCGCGAACTTGCAGGCGTCGGTCAGGTCCCTGCCATCCGGCCCCTCAATCACGAGCGTCTCGGCGCTGCCAGGGGCTTTGGGCGCGGTCAACTTGGTCGTGGAGAGCGCGGTCGTGTTGCACGCCTTCTCGAACTCGGCGAGGTTCGTGATATCCGCCTTTGAGTAGCGGACCTCGTACTTCGCCGCTGCAATACCTGTGGCGCCATTGTCCCCCGGAGCCTTGAAGGTCAGCAGCGCGGACGGACGTCGGGGGTTCACCTTGGTCTCGTCGATAGCGTCGAGGACCAGCGCCGCTGGCGGCGTGCTGTCCGTGACCACCGTGAGCGTGGCGCTCCCCACGTTGCCTGCGCCGTCCGTCGCGGACGCCTGGATCTTTGAGGTCGCGTCAGCGGCCAGACTGATCAGCTTGACCTGCGCGGTCGCCGTGCCGCCGCTACCTGTCAGGTTGAGGGGGAACTTGACGGCCGACGCCAAGTCGACCGCCGTACCCTGCACATTCTTCAGGGACGTCAGCGTCGCGCCGCTCAGGTTGGCATCAGCCACCTCGATCAACGCGTGAATCTGGATTCCGTTCTGGCTTGGATCCTGGTCTCGACTGGCGCCATAAACAGGGCTCGTTCCACTCGCGGCCGTGTCAAACCCGGCGATTTTGCCGGCGACAAAGCTCACCTTTGGGTTTGTCAGATCGACCTGGAGGGCTGCCGCGCCTGACGTGCCGACGTTCGTGGTTCCGGCGAAGACGATCGCCTCAACCTTCATGTCGTCGCCGTCCTTCACGCCGAGCGTGAACGATGCAGCGGAGTTGGAGGGCGTCACCTTGCCGGCCACGACCGAGCCTTTCATGAAGCGCACTTCCGTGATGTTGCCACAGGGCCCGACGTATTCGGCCTTGAGCGCAAGATTGACGCTCGCGCAATCGGTCCCCTTGGTCGGGCAGGACTGTGTGTTGACCTGGCCGGTCGACGGTAGACCCGCGAGCACGACCTTGCAGCCCGTCAGCGTCACCTTGAAGGGGCGATCCGCGGATGTCGTGTTGCCGTGTTCGTCCGTCACGCTCACCCGAACCACGTAGTTGTCGGTCTTGCCAAACGAGACCGTAACGCTGACGTCGGGCTCCGTGCCGCCGTCTTTCGTCACAGTTCCGGCAGACACGGTGTTGAAGCCGCCGCAATTGGCGAAGGTCGCGTCACAGTCCGTGCCCAGCTCGACCTTCCATGTATCGCCGCCGCTGCTGCCAAACGTCGTCTTGATCTGGTACCCGCTCGTGATGGCGTCCGCGTCGTCCGCGTCCCCAAACACCTGCTTGTCCGTCGGCGCGGCGATGCTGACCGTCGGCGCGGTCGTGTCGACGAGCAAGGTCGACGGCACTGTAGCGATGGTCGCCGTGTTGCCACATGTATCCTTTAGGAGCGCGGTCACCGTGTGGCTGCCGTCGGACAGCGTGCCGTACGTCGCATGCGCGAAGATCGCGAAGCCCTTGGTCATCGACAAGGTTCCGACCGTCTTTCCAGCGTCCTTCAGCACGACTGGCTGCCCTTCCACGTCGGCCGATGGGCTCGATACCGTGAGATCCAGCGTGTCACCTTTGACGATGACGATCTTCGGCGGGAGCACGAACTGTCCAAGCGGCGCGATGGTGTCGACGGTGTAGGTGCCCACAGTGAAGGCGGCGCTCTCGTTGCCCACGATGTCGGTTGCGACGGCCTGCAGCGTGGCGGATCCAGTGGGCAGCGTCACGCTGACACCAGCGATCTTGCCGGTGCTGGCGGCGGTACCGACCTTGGATCCGGCCGAAAAGACCGAGATCGTCGCGTCTTCGTTGTCCATGGTGGCCGCGAAGCTGAAGGTACCACCCGGCAAATCGTCGAGCTTGGTCTGCGACGCTGCGGCGAGACAACCGGCTGGGACGCCGCTGATCGTGGGAGCGAGCACCGACTTCAACGCCGGCGAGACAGTGTCAACGTAAATGTAACGGCGGCGCAGCGTGTCGCCGAGTGGCGTCGACACCGAGCTCACCCAGTCACCGGCGATCGCGGCGTTCTTTCCGACCGGCAGGACCTCGACACTGACCGTATGTTGTCCGTCGGGCAGATTCGCCACCAAGATGCCACCGTTGACGGTGATCGGGATGTTGGGACCCACGGCGTTGTAGCCAGGCCGTGCACACGCGCCATTACCAGTCACGCTGCTGCTCTTGGAGCAGACCCGTGCGACGGCGCCCGGCAACAAACCAATCGTGACAATGCTGACCTGCTTTGCCGACAGCTTGCTGAACGGTGTCGCACATTTCCCACCGACGCAGACACCTGCGCCGCACGACGCCGAGGTCGTGCAGTTGGTCGCGTTGACGTAGGTAGGCTGGCCGATCCGCACGTCGGGTGCGTTGACGACCACCTTCACCGTCACCTGAAGTGACGCGACGTTGCCAGCTGCGTCGCTCGCGGTGAGGACCAGCTTGACCTTAAGGCCGTCAGGCAAGGTGACAGCGCCGAAACCGACCTTCAACTTGCTCGTCTCGCCGACCGCTGGGTGGTCCTGCGAGGTGTAGCTCTGAACCTTCTTGCCGTCATCATCGAAGATATCGAGCGCGACGGCGCCGTTCTCCTCGAGCCCGGAGACGTTGACCGTGAGCAATAGCTGGAGGCCGTCCGCAGGGTTCTTGTTGAGGTCGTCTGCCGCTAGAAAGCTCGCCTTGCTGGGGCTGAGCTCAATCAACTTGGGTGCGACGCGATCGACGGTCACGGTCACCGCGGCAGAATCCGCCTTCTGGCCTGCCTCGTCGGTGACGGTCGCCACAACGGAGCAGCTACCGCCGTGTACGAACTGCACGCCAGCGATCGTCGCCTTGCCGCCAGCGACCGTGCCGCTGTAGGTCTTGCTGCTTGCGCCGCAAGTGACGAGGGCGGTGACGCTCGAGCCGTTGATCGCGTTCCCGACGCTGGCTACGACGGACGTGCTGCAGTCAGTGACGCCCGGCACGCACGCCGTCGACTGGCCATTGAACGAGGTCTTGTCGGCTGGCGACGTGATCGTCACCGTCGGCAGGCCGTCTTTGCGGGTGATGACGAGCACCGGGGACACCCCTTGGGCGCCGCCACCGGCCGGCGTGGCCACAAGCTGTAGCTCGTTCGCGCCCACGTTCAGTCCTGGGACAGTAGCCGTGTAGATCCCGCCAGGGGACTCAGCGACCTTGATCCCGACCTGTACAGGACCGTCGACGTGCACGACAACCTTCGCGCCAGCGATGGGAGCGCCGTCCTTCTGGCTCGTGATCTTCGCCTGGACAGTGATGCTGTCAGTAGCGACCGCAGCGTTCGTCTTGGGAGAGACCCAGGTCACGATCACCGCGTTGGAGATGAGCGTGATGGTCTTTGCCGGGTTGGTCTTGGTGTTGCCTTGTTTATCGGTGCCGCTTACGACGAGGGAGTTCTGGCCGGCCTGCAGCGTCACGTCGGCGAAAGTCACCGTGCCTGCGCCCTTGATCTTCTGGCATGGCGGTCCAAACGCGTTGATCTTGAGACACACGGTGCTCTCGCCGGTCTCACCCGAAACGGCGACGGTTACGTCGGTCTGGTAGCCGGGCGTGGTCGCGTCCCCGTCTGGGTCAACGATTGGGTCGAGGCTCGCCTTGGTGGGGGCGGTGATCACGAGCGCGGGCGCCGTCGAGTCCAGAACGATGGTCCGCGTGAGGTCGCTACAGGCGGAATCCTTGGCGTCGTTGCCGAGCGCGTCGGTCGTGCTGAGGCGCAGCACGTAGGTGCCGTCGGGCAGCTTCTTCGCCGGGTTGCCGGCCTGGAGCGCGAGGTTGAAGCCGACCGAGTTGTTGGCGACCTTGCCAACTGGCGCGTCGATGAACGTCGCGCCACCCTTCAGCGAGAGCTTGGCCTCGATAATGCGACCGTCCAGCCCGGTTGCTGTGGCCGAGATCGGCAGTGTTGCGAGGTTGGTGACCGCGTTGTTGCTGGGCTGCGAAATGACGAGGCACGGCGCCGGCAGCGCGATCGTGAACGAACTCTCGGGGCTTGTGGCCGGATTGGCTCCGTCGATGGAGGCGCGGCACACGACGCCCGCGGTCAGATCGTTGATGTTGAGGGCGACTTGGATGGCGACACCCGATGCACCCGCCGGGAAGACGGCTGTCCCGTGTGCCGTGGTCCCATAGGCGCTGTCGATCGCGTTCGCGCGACAGAAGATCGAGACCTTGTCGCCAGCGTTCGCCTTTGCGACGTCAACGATCATCTCGGTCTCGTAAATGGTCGTCGTCTTGGGGTCGTCGTCGTCCTTTGCGAGCAGCACGTCATTGGGCGCTGGGCTCGAGATGACGAGCGTCGCCAGGTCCACGAACGCGGTGAGCGTCTTCTCTGTGGCGCCGGCCAGCCCGCAGCTGTTAGTGGCTGCAACGGCGACTTTGTAGGCCTGAGACTTGTCGAGCGTGAGCGTGGTCTGAAAGCTCGATCCGTTGGCGCCGATGTTCGTCTTGCCGACCGCGAGGCCGTTGACTGTGATCTCGATGGCCTCGAGCGGCTTCATCGTCGTCGCCGTCCCCACGATGTTGACCTGGATACCGTCCGCTGGATTGCCATTGGCGTCGTCCGCGAGCGTGATTTGGTCGCTTGTTGGTTGAAGGATCGTCACCACGGGCGATTCGGTGGTCACCTGCACGGTCTGCTGGGCCGAACTTCCCACGGGTCGCGTCGGATAGGCCTGATCTTCGACCACGGCCTCGACTTGAGCGGTGGCGTTCGCGAGACCGGTCGACTTGCTCGACACGGTCACCACGACCGTGACGCTGGACAGGCCGTTCAACGCGACCTTGTCAGACTCGCCAGCCTTGCCCTCTGCGTCGGTGTACTTGATGTACGCGTGGCTGCAGTCGGGTGTGGTCGTGCTGACCTCAAGCGCGACCTGAAAGCCATCCTTGCCCGGATCGGCGTCGGCCGTCGTGCAGGCAGCTGTGGCCGCGAGCGTGGCTGTACAAGCGTTGGTGCAGTTGACGAGCGCGCTCTTCGTCTTTGATGCGCCGGCCGCCGCCACCACGATGTCTTGGGCCACAGAGGCGCACTGAATCGTAATCTTCGATAGGGTCGCAGCACCAGAGTTTATCGTCGCCTTGCCGAGGCTTGCGCCACCGATCGTGAGCGTGACCTCAGTGCCATCGGGCACGTTGGTCGCGGTGATGATCACGTCCGTCTGAAAGCCCGGATCGTCGGCGTACTTGTCTTGCGTCGTCGCCAGAATGACGCTGTTCGCGTTTTTCAACGCGTCACCACTCTTGAGCTCCAAATAGAAGTCCACCTGCGGCTGAGCGGCGGTATCGGCGCCCGCGTCGGCCGCGATGTCACCGCTCCCTGTGTCGTTGGCGACGTCCCCGTAACCGGCGGGACCCGCAGCGGCTTCGTCACTCGTGCCGCACGCAGCCGTGAGACCCGCGGTCAGCAGCAGGGCCAAGTGGTGGGGCCGAATCGCCCACGATCCGTTTCGAAGATTTCTGATTTTCATAAGGTTTCCCTCACTCACATGCGTACGACAGGCGCGGTCTCATCAAAACGTGGCGCCATCTGGGGCGGCGGCAGGCTCCTACGGCGGGCGCTGCAACGCAACCCCCTGGCATCTAGATCCAATCACGGTAGGGTGCCATCTCCTGCTTGGAGCCACAAAGGCTGAGCCCACCTAGTTAGCCACCCACCGGCGCTGAGATTGGCGCGAGAATGTCGCGCTCGACCAAGGTCGCTACGAACGACGAGACGTCCGTCAGCGCGCGATTGTAGTCGACCTCGTAGTGGCGCCCGAGTTCGGTCGCGAGCGCGCCAACGGTCGCTGGGCCGACCCGCAACGTGCGGAACACGGTCGTCGCGGTCGCGTTGGTGAACTGGTGCAGCGCGCGGTCCGAGGTCACGACAAAAACTTCGCCGGCGACCTCTCGGAAGGCAGCATCGGGATTTAGTTGGTACTTCACGTTGTCTCCAGGTTGCCGGCGATGCACAGCCGCCGGTCGGATGATTGGTTGTCATTGCGACGCGAAAGGTTGATTGAGCTGTCGCGCGCAACGTCAGCTGACGCGAGCGATCGCCGGGATGGCCGAGGCCTGCACATAGACGCCTGTGTTGCGCTCCGCGTCTGTCGCAGAGACGTAGAGCGGCCTGAGCGCCGCCCAGCCCTGTTCGCCCAAGTCTGGTTGTTCAGTGGCGACCACCGGTAAGATCGCTGCTGCGCTGGACCACGCCGCCGCTGCGAGCGCGAGGTCCCGAGCGCGCGGCCCTTCGTGCTCGACCAGGACCACCCCACCGGGCCATGCGGCCTCAATCGCCTCGCAGGTCTGAGATGGAGCGAAGACGACGGCGCCGTGTGGCACGTGCGTGTCAAACGCTGCAAATGCGGCCTCGTACGGCGTGTGCACCCGGCCGTCGGCGGTCTGCTGGGCCAGGAAACAGGTCGATGAGCGAGACGGTAGGACGAACCAGCGCGGCCCGCCCGAGACGGAGGACGACAAGGACATGATCTCGAGCGCGTTCATCCCAAAGCAAGGCAGGTTGTTGGCGTAGGCGAGGGCGCGGACGGTGGCCAGACCGGCGCGAATTCCGGTGAAAGAGCCCGGACCAATGTCAGCTGCGAGCAGGTCGAGCGCCGACCAGGCGACGCCGGCTTGGGCGAGGGCAGTCTCTACGTCGCGCAGGACACGGCGCGGCTCGCGACGCACGAAGGACTGCGCCAACTCAACACGGACGACACCATCGACGGCCACGGCGACGGTCTGGACTAGGCTCGACGAGCTCAGCGCGAGGATGTGCATGGGTCAACGCCTTCGGTGATTCGGTGCGGTCAGTCTGAGGGGCCTACTGAATAAAGCTCTCGATGACGCGCTCGACGTCATTTTTCATCACCACGACAAAGATGAAGAAGATGAACCCCATGCCGACGTAGCTGGCCACCATGCGGGTGCGAAGACTCACCGGTTTGCGCTTGATGGCCTCGATCGCAAGAAAGAGGAGCTGGCCGCCATCGACGAGCGGAATCGGGAGCAGGTTCAGGATAGCGAGGTTGATGCTTAGCCAGACCATGATGTGGAAGAAAAACCCCCAACCGAGATCTGCCGTGCGCGAGGCGATTTGAGCCATGAAGATCGGCCCGCCGACGGCCTTCATCGGCACTCGTCCGCGGAAAAGGCCGACGACGGTGAGCGTAATGACCTTGATTTGCTCGACCATCGTGGTGCGCGTGTGGTCGAGGGCGTACCCGATACGAGCCGGGTTCGCCGTCATCTCCGGCGCCTCGTAGCGCTGCGCTTCACCGATACCGAACTTCAACTGGGGGCGTTTCGACGCTTTCTCGGCCTCGACCTCAAGGCGCAGGTCCGCGCGCAGCACCGAGGCGCTGTCCGGGCCGGCCCGGCGATAGGTCAACGCA
Organism: uncultured Myxococcales bacterium; assembly: GCA_937910235.1. Taxonomy (GTDB): domain Bacteria; phylum Myxococcota_A; class UBA9042; order UBA9042; family UBA9042; genus UBA9042. Next base: position 35,759 of record CALENB010000405.1, read on the forward strand.
AACGGTGTAGCGACCGCGGCGTTCAAGCGCGCGATGAGCTCCTCACCCTCAAGCCCGACGTTGCCTTCAGCGGCGCGTGCGGTGTCATACGGCCTTCGGATGATATCGGCGAACTCAAAGAGCGAGTTGACGGGGCGACCGTCGACCGTCAGCAGCTCGTCGCCCGGGCGCAGCCCCGCCTTCTCGGCCGGAGAATCGGGCCCTACGCGGCCGATCACAGCATGCGAGGGGCGAATACCGAGGGGCATCGCAGTCATCGGAACATCGAGTTGGACGGTGTGTGTCTTTGCCGCGTCGTGCAGCGGCGGCGCTGCGTCTTGCTGCGGCGACACCGTACCCTGCTCTGGGACCAATTTCTGCACAGCTTCGGTCTTCGGCGCGCTGTAGATGGGCTCGACTTCGAGCGCGATTTTGCCACCAGCCGCGCGCCGCAGCGCCTCCTCAAGCTGCCAATAGCCGGCGGTGGGCTTGCCATCGACTTTCGTGACCAAGTCACCGCTGCGCAGGCCAGCCCGCCACGCGACGGAGTCCGGCGCAACGGCCACAATCGCGGCCTGGGTCTTCGGCAGGACTTGGATGCGCCCGACGCGATCGACGATGCCGAGCTCCGGCAGACGCGCGTCCACGCTGGTGTCGGTGGTCATCTGCAGGTCGCGCTGTTGCCCGGCGCGGTCGATGACGACCGCCACACGTTTGCCCGGTCGAGCCGAGACTACCCGCTGCAGGTCGCTGAAATGCCGGATCTCTTCGCCATCGACGGAGAGGATCCGGTCCCCCGAGAGCAGGCCGGCGCGCGCAGCTGGGCCGCCAGGCAAGACCGTACCGACGCGATTCGAGACGACCTGGCCGTCCAACATCAGGGAACCAACGAACAAGATCACCACCGGCAAGATGAAATTTGCGATCGGCCCGGCCGCCACGATCAGCGCCCGACGCCAGACCGCCTTCGCCGGGAAGCTGTCCTCTGGCAGCGGACCGTCTATCTCAAGCTCAGCGCGGCCACCTTCTTCACCGGTGGGATCTTCGCCGAGCATGCGGACGAAACCGCCGAGCGGCAGCGCGCGAATGGCGTACTGCGTGCCACCAGACTCCCACTCCAAGACGACTGGACCGAACCCGATCGAGAACGACAAGACCCGCACGCCCATCCAGCGCGCGACCAAGAAATGGCCGAGCTCGTGGAAAAACACGAGGGGTACCAGCAGGAGGAGGAAGTACACAGCAAACATGGAGGCTCCGCTCGGCACGGCAGGCGCCGGTTCATGACCCTTGTAGTGTAATCCGCATCGCGATGCGCGCCCAGGGTCAGGCGCCGTGATGGGGCCGCGAAGCTGGTGTTGGTGCGGGCGATCCGCTATTGGATGGCACGACAACCACGGAGTCTGTCATGGCGTGGCGGGGATTCGAACCGGGACGACACGAGGATCGCGACGCAGCGGACGGCACACCTACAAGCGCTCGGCGGCGCTGCAGGCGATGGCTGGTGCTGGCGCTTGTGGCCGGCGCGGTCGGCCTGCCAAGTGCGCGCGCGGCCGCAACGCCAGCGTGTGGCGATGGCGGGCTGCCGGCGCGCTTCACCGAGCACGACCGCGCGATCGCAGCGCCGTGGGCGACCGTCAAACTCGACGTGACGTGGGGACAAGACCGCTGGTTGGAGGACAGTGAGGTCGACGCTGTCTCTTGGTACTACGTGCACGTGCTCAGCTCGTGGGGGGTGCGACACGTTCGCCTGCTGGTTCGCGCACCACGCACGCTCTCGGACGCGGCGCCGAAAGGCAGTTGGATCGCGCTCGACGTCATGCTCCGACCCCAGCCGCCGGTGCCGAGTCGCGCATGGGAACAGACGCTGCCGCCGGCGCCTTTCCGCGCGCCAGCTCCGGCCGTGGTGGGGCAGCCCTGGTCGGGCGCAGGCGCGGGCGCGCTGGCCGGCAAAACGGTCTACCTGAGCCCCGGCCACGGTTGGTACTGGAGCGACGTACTTGGTCGCTGGGCGACGCAGCGGGGCAATACGCACAACATCGTCGAAGACTTCGTCAACGCCGAAGGGGCGCTCCACTACTTGGTGCCCCTCCTGCGCAACGCTGGCGCGCAGGTCGTCGGGGTCCGTGAGCTGGATCTCCAGCCGACCATGGCGCTGATCGACGACGGCGACGCCGCTGGCTACGCAGAGACGGGCGTCTGGCAACAGGGCGCCGACAAGGGCTTCGGCGCCGGGAAAGCGCCGTATTCGGGCAGCGCCAACCCCTTCGCCCTTGGCGGCTACCGGGCCGTCAAGGTATCCGCAGGCGCCGCGTCGGCGAGCGCGACGTGGACCGCCAAGATCCCACAACCGGGCCTGTACACCGTGTACGTCGGCTACACGGCGGGCACCAACCGCGCGGCCGACGCACGCTTTGAAGTCACGCACGCCGGCGGGACTGTGACGCATCACATCGATCAGCGCCGCCATGGTCAGACGTGGACGGCGCTGGGCCAGTACTGGTTCGAAGGCGTCGGCGTTGTGCGCCTGTTCAACGACAGCAAGGGACCTGCCGATCGCTACGTGATCGCAGACGTCGTGCGCTTCGGCGGGGGGCAGGGCGAGATCGTGCGCGGCAACGGCAAACCACCGACGAAAGGCCCCACCTCCGGTCGGCCGCGTTGGGAGGAGTGCGCTCGCTATTACGCCCAGTATTCGGGGGCGCCGTCGAGCGTCTGGAACGCGTCCTCGGGCGACAACAGCGACGACGTGTCGGCTCGCTCCCGCTTCGCCGCGTGGCACCACGAAGCGGGAGAGGACGCCGTCTACGTCTCCTGGCACAGCAACGCGCCTGACCCAGCTCGGGGCACGTCGACCTACGTCTACGGACCGAATCCGCCGAACGGCAGCAAGAACTACACCGGGGTGAAAGGCTCTGCAGAGCTTGGCGCGCTGCTGCAGAAGCACCTCGTCGCGGACATTCGCGCCGCGTTCGACCCGACCTGGAAGGATCGGGGCCTGTACTCGGCGTACTTCGGCGAGGTCAACCCGTCGCACAACCCGGAGATGCCGGCGGCGCTCATCGAGGGGGCTTTTCACAGCACCAAGGCCGACGCGGATTACCTGCGTGAACCGCGATTCCGACACCTGATGGCGCGAGCGATGGTCAAGGCGATCATTCACTACTTCGCGCAACGTGACGGCAAGACCGTGGCGCTGCCGCCAGAGCCACCGTCCGCGGTGCGCCTCGACAGCACGGGCGCGCTGAGCTGGAAACCTGGCGCATCTGGCGGCGTACATGGTCACAAGGCCACTCAGTTCATCGTGCAGACCTCGAGCAACGGCCGCGCGTTCGATGCCGGCGTGGTGACCGACAAGACCAGCCTGCAGCTGACGATGCCGACGGCCAACGCCGCGCTATTCGCCCGGGTTTTGGCGCGCAACGGGGGCGGGAGCAGCACGCCATCGAGCGTCGTGGGCAGCAGCGCCGGGTGCGGAGCAGGCCCGGAGGTGCTGATTGTTGACGGCTTCACGCGTCTGCAGGCCTCGCAGATGCCCGTCGACGACCTCACGCCGTGGTCGCTAGGTCAGGTGCAACGACTGCGGCAATGGCGCATGAACACGTTCGATTTGGCGAAGGAGTGGGTCGACGCCGCGGCGACGGCCGACCGCACCGTCGCGAGCGTCGGTCGCTCCGGGTTTCTGCCCTTCCAGGTCCCCGCCTCCACTCGCTTGATTATCTGGGCGGCCGGTGAGCAGAGCACGCAGGACGGCGTCCTCAACAAGGACGAGCGGGACGCGCTGGCAGCTTGGTTACAGCTCGGTGGTGGGCGGGCGCTGTTGCTCAGCGGCTCCGAGGTCGCCTGGGCGCTCGACAAGCAGGGTTCGCAGAACAGCGCAGACTGGCTGGCGACTTGGTTTGGCGCACGCTACGAGGCCGACGACGCGGGCGTCTACACAGTTGCGCCCGCGGCAGGCGCGGCGCTCGCCTGGGCCGGAGGTACATTCGATGATGGCGACGGCCACGCCTACGACGTGGATTGGCCAGACGTGCTCAAGCTCGTTGGCGCGACCGCGCTACTGGAATACGGCGGAGGCAAAGGCATCGCGGCGACGCGTTACGCGATCGGAGGCGCGACGACCCTGCTGCTCGGGTTTCCACTGGACGCGGTGCAGCCGACCGCGGTTCGCCGCGCGCTGCTGGCGGCGCTGCTGACGTCCGTCGCCACTCCGGCTGCGTTTGCCGCGGGTTGCGGCACGAGCGTCGCCGACGGGCAGCCAGCGGACGCTGGCGGAGGGGCCGATGACGCGGGCACCACAGACGGGGGCACATCGCCTGGGGACGCCATGACACCGCTGGACAGTGGTTTGCCGACCGACAGTGGCTCACCGACCGACAGCGGCTCACCGCCGGACGCCAGCGCCGCGACGGACGCCGGGCTTGCTGCCGACGCGGTGGTCTGGTTGGACGGCCAGGTGGCGGATGGCGGCACGCCAACGACGACGTCCCGACCGGTCGACACGGGCTGCGGCTGCAGCGTCCGACGTGCCGCGAGCGGGCCATCGCACGGCTGCTACGTGCTGGTTGGTCTGCTGGCGATCGCGCTGCTGCGGCCTTGGTCATCGTTTCGTCCACCACGAAAAAAACAGCGACCGAACAGCAGCATCCAGCAGGTCCGGGACGCCGAGCCGTTCCGGCGCACCCAGCGCATGAATTGGGTGCGGCTCTCCGGCGACGACGGCCAGGGCCACGACGGGGCCACGACGGGGCCACGACGGGGCCACGACGGGTTGAAACCCGACGCTATCATTGCTGTGCCCGCCTTCGCGGGCACGAAAGCGACACCGG
>CALENB010000406.1 GCA_937910235.1 uncultured Myxococcales bacterium
GCCTTTGGCGGCCAGACCGTATCGGCGTACGCCCGCCACAAAGGCAACCCCAGGGACTGGTGTGAAGACTGCCCGTACCAGTTTGTGATTCGATTCAACAAGCCGAACAAGAAGGCGCGCTTCCTCGGTCTGCGGCGCTTGAATCTGGAAGGAGAGCGGCACGGCGCCCTGGTTCGCAACAACGCGGCCATGTGGGTGATGCGCCGGATGGGCATCGCGGCGCCGCGCACCAATTGGCTGAAGCTGACCCTCAACGGCGCGGCCTACGCCATCTACGAGAACATCGAAGCCGTTGATAAGGAGTTCCTCACGAACCACTTCGCCGACGCCAACGCCAACCTCTACAAGCACCTGCTCACGAGCGAACTCAAGACCAACGAGAAGACAGGAGACACCACCGCGCTCACCGCGCTTCACGATCTGTTCGAGGAGAGCGACAAGGTGCTCTTCGCCAAGCTCGGCGGCGTGGCCAACGTGCGGCAGTGGGTCAAGTTGGCCGCAGCGGAAGCCACCCTTCCAGCCAGCGACAACTTTTGGACGAGCAACTACAACCTCTACATCTACGACGATCCGCACAGCGGCTGGACCATCATCCCTTGGGATCTGGACGACGTGATGTATGACAAGGCCAACTGGGACGCCAGCCTCGTAGACGGCCAAGTGGAGCTCGGGGATTGGTGGGCGCGCATGCTTCACAACCCGACGTGGTGGGCGTGGTTCCTGCAGGACGTCAAGCACACGTTGAACACCGCTTACAAGGACCTCCCCGCGCAGATTGACATCTGGTGTTGCGGGCTCCGAGATGAAGTCGCGGCCTTGTCGGATTCGCCCGTCGCCCAGTTCAGTAGCCGAGCGTCGTTCGATTCGAGCTGCCGCGAGCTGAAAGCCCACATCACCTGCCGCATCAAGTACCTCAACGACGTGTTGGCGGGCGGCAGCGGCGCCGTGGAGTGCGACCCAACAGCCATGGCAAAGAGCGGGGCCATGGCGCTTGACTGCAAATAGCGGGCGGCCGACGTCGGCACCGCGGCGCTCTTCATGACCCATCCCCGCAGCCGCTGGTAGTCACACCGCTGGTAGTCACGAGGCACAGACACGCCCGGAAAGACGGCGTTTCAGCTAGCCCCCAGACCGAATCGTCGAGGGTACTCCGCCCGTCACCGCCTGGCTGAAGGCCTCTAGGCAGCGTCGCGGTCGGCACTCGGCGTCTGCCTACCGCGCGCAAGACTCGCCCTACGGGCATGTCGCGTTCGCTTGCACCACCTCGTCCACGCGGTCCCACACTTTGTGCTCGCAGGCGCGGTCGTGGCGCGGCTCAAGCGCTGGCCGTGTCCGCTGGCGGCCCCTCTGATGGCAGCTGTTTGACGAGCCGTTTGAGCGCGACCGACCGAAAACTCTCATCGATCCATTCTTGCAGCAGCGCGCTGGGAACGTCGGCGGGATCGAGGTCGAAACTCACCCAGCCATGACGGCCGAGGCCGTAGCCGGTTGGCGTCGTGAAGGGGAGCTGCAGCGCCTCGGCAGCGGTGATCGAGAGCTTGACAGAGCCCGTGAGTCGCTTGCCGCCTTTGCTGAGAAAGAGAAACGCCTTCTTGCCAGCCACCTTCACGGCGAAGTGACCCCACGGGAGATCGATGTGGCTCTCGGGGTAGCGCGTGGCGAAGTCCAGCAGGGCCTGCTCGGCCGGTGTCGCTGGGGCGTCGTTTACCTCGGTCATCGGCGCTCCTCCTGTCGTGCGCGCTGGCCGACAACGCGGGGTGACCGAGCGCGGTCGCAGCGTGCGTTGTCGCGTCCAGCATACCCAACAGGAACGGGCTCAGGTAGCTTCGGTCAGAACGAGCGGTGTCGCACAGGCTGTGTCGCCCCGGAGGTGTCGCATGGAAGCGTGGTTCATTGAGGCCGAGGACACAGTGGAGTGGGTTCAGGCCGGCGCCAAGCTGATCGACGTGCGCTCGGCTGGGGAGTTCGCCGCGGGCGCGATCCCAGGCGCCATCCATGTGCCGTTGGCGTTGGTGCCGACGCAGATCCTGGACCACGTCGGGCCGGACGACACGGTCATCTGCTACTGCCTGTCGGGTGCGCTGGCCGACCGCGCCGCGGCCTGGCTGCGCGAAAACGGCGTAGAAGCGGCCTACAACGGCGGCGGGGTCTATTCGTTGCTGGAGGTGTGGGCGGCGCTGGAGACCTAGGCGCCTCACGTCGACGTGACCGCGACCGCTCGACCCACCCGGGTCACGTCGCCCACTGCGTCCACAGACACCGCGCTAGTTCACTGCGCCGCGCGATCGCGTCGTCGAAGCCGGATGCGGTGGTAGCGCTAGCGCCCGACGTCGCCGCTGACTTGCTCGCACAGGGTGAGACGGCGCAGCGAACACTGACGGCATGGCTTGATGCGCTCCGCGGCCAGGTCCAGGTGGTCCGCGGCGACGAGCGTTCTCGCGTGGGAACGCGTCTACCGCGGCGAATAACGTTCTCACGTGGGAACCCGTCGCGTGTTTCAAGAGCCAAACATGGCGTCGCTGAGCCGACGACAACCTGGCGATCACAACCTACCAAAGCGGGCGCCCAGAGCAGACCGGCCGCTGGCGAGCCGGCGCTAGCTTGTAGCGTGGCGCTTGGGCGCTCGTCACAACTGCCCCTTTCGCTCAAGCCGATTTTCCCCGTCCCGCCACCCCAAAATCAGAAAAACACGGCAAGCCCGCAACCATGGGCTCTAAGCCGCTACGCTACCTCAGTCATCGCGCCACGAGCGGCGCGGCGCAGGACGGGGCCACCAGCTGTTGAGCTGATGCTTCTCCCCCCCCCCGGCATGGGCCACGACCAAGCGCTCGAGTTGCTTCCCAGCATCGCCCTATCCTCCTTGCCTTCACCTCGTTAGCGACGGATGATTCCTGGAGGAGGTAACCCGCTATGGCACGAGAACTACTTCGACACGCCGTCGCAGGCCGTATGTCTATGGGCCTAGTCGGCGCGCTCCTCATCTCGTGCATGCCCTCGGGTGGAGAGATTGAGCCGCCGGCGGCGCTGCTGGGGATTTGGTGCGGCAGCCATCACAAAGGCATCGAGCTGCGCGTCATCACCGCCGACAGCATGCAGCCGGCGCTTGTGGGTAAAGGGCTGGCGTACGAAGAGCTGTATAAACAGCACGGAAAATCGACTGTGTTTCAGCGGGGCGGGACTGTCCGGTACTTCACGCTGTCCGAGCCAACACACGGCGAAGAGTCGTTCCTCGTAGTCGATGACCTGGCCTACTACGACGGCTCGACCGACGGGCTGGGGCCGCTGCAATACGCGATCGATGAGCTCAGCGATGAAAAGTTGAGCTTGCGCGCCAGCGCCGAGACGGTCACAGACTGGACACGAATTCAGGCCTTGCCAGCGCTCGACGCGACCACCTGCACTGGCCCGGGTGCCGGCGGCAACATCAAGCCCGCGGACACGTTCGCCGCGGCGCGAATTGTTCTTGGCGCCTCGACTACCCTCGCTGACGAAAAGCAGTACCCACTGGCGGTCGCGAGCGCGGGCGGCGCGCTGTTTGCCGCTGCTTGGGCCGACGCAACGAACAACCTCAGCGTCGCGGTGTATCCGAACGCAAAGTCCGCAAGGTGGACCAAGACCATCCCGACGTTCGACACCCTCTCGGCACCCACGGCGCTGGCCGTCGGAGCCGACGGCAGCGTCATCTTGGGATTTCCGTACCGCAAGGCGATGTCGATCGACGGTCAGCAGCTGGACGCCTGGGGCGGCAACGGCCCCAACGCGTTCAGCCGCAGCGTGGCCGTCGCCAGCTTCGCCGGCAGCACCGGCAAGGCGGCTTGGTTACGGCACATCGGCGGGCCCAAAGGTGACGATGATGTAGGCGGCGTCGAGCTTGCGGCGGACGGCACCGCGTTCGTCGCCGCAGTCGTGCGCGGGTCCCCCGTCTACGTGGCGCCGTCCACAAACAACGCAAAGACCTATGACGCCAAAGCCCTCTTCACCCGCCTTGGCGCAACAGGAAGCCCGACCGCCGTCCTACGCTTCTCTCACGACCCCGCCAATTTGCAGCAGGCCATCCACGACACGGCTAGCGACGGCTCTGGCGACGTGCGGGTACTCGTCAGCGCGAACGTCGCAGAGAACACGCCCACCGCCACCTGCCAGGGCGTCTGTTTGCGCGTGCAGCGGCCCAACCTCGACCTGAAGTGGGGCCGAGTCCTCGATTCGCAACCCCGCCCGAGCGGCCGTGTCGCGCTGTGGGCGAACGGTGACGCGTTAGTGGCCATCGGTGGTGGCACCGGCGGCGGGTTGCGGCTGGCGCGGTTGGCTGAAGGTTCCGGGGAGCTGACGTGGCAAAACCTCACGCCGGGCAACCAGTGGGTGACAGCGGCGGGTGTGCTCGACGAGAAGCTGGCGGTGATCGCCGGCTACACGGTGGACGGCACGAAATTGAGCGGCTGGATTGAGGCGTGGAGCGAAGCTGGCAAAGCTGCGTGGCGCGTCGATCTGGGTACCGTAACAGACGGGTACACCGTGACAGCGCTAGCGCCGTGGTCGGCGGGCAAACTCCTGATGATGGGGCGCAACACCGCGACGCGGATCGGCGGTGCAGCGCTGCCGTCCGGGGTCTTTGTCGCGCAGGTCTCCTTCGAGGTGCTGCCATGACCGGTGCATTGCGGGGCTGTTGGGCGAGCCGTCCCTGCGCCGTCGCTGCTGTGCTGATGTCGCTTGTTGTCGGCGTCGGTGTCGCGGCGCCGCAGTCGGCGCGGGCCGCCGACTTCACGCTGGGTTTGGAGTACGCGCAGGAGTGGCATCACGGCGTCATCGGCCGGCGACGCGTCGCCAACACCTTCACGGGGGACGGCGGCGTCATCGACGTGAACGCCCGAATGCATCGCATCTCGATCGTCGACACGACCGGTTTCTTGCTCGCAGGCCTCGGCGGCGGCGCGTCGAAGTACACCGCCAAGCGCAAGGCGATCCGCAAGTGGGCCAGCGACGGCGCGCACTCCGGCGACACAATCAGCTACAGCTACTCGATGCCCGCCGTCGTCCCCGGGGTCATCACACGCCTCTCGTTCGCGTGGGGGGCGGATGCACCGCAGCTGCAATTTCGCCAATACGCCCTGTCGACTGAGTTGGAGAAGACCGATCAGGACATGTGGTCGCTCGAGGTGCTGATCGAGTACACCTCGATCTCGTTGCTTCCCAAAGACCGACTGTTCTTCATGTTCACCGGCGACGTCTGGTGGAAGACGATCGCGGTGCGTGGCACCGACCCAACCGCCAAGAAAGACGCCAACGAGATCGTAGTTGGCGAGTCGTTCCTGGGGTTGGTTCTAAACGCTGAGATCGGCTCGGTTGTGTTGCCGTGGCTGCGAGTGATTGGGTACGCGGGCTGGGACCCGCTGATCGGCGGGTTTGCGCTGCTGCAGGACCCGTCCAACGCGCCGGCGCACAATTGGCAATACGGGGTCAAAGCGGACATCGCGATTGGGCCGTGGGTGCAAGTCGCCGCGAATTACAGCACTTTCAGCGGCGGCCTACGCTCGGGCGACAATGCCCGACACTACATCGCGCGCATGTTGCAGCTGCGCGCTGGTGTGTACTTCTAGGGCGAAAAGTGCGCCCGAGCCACCCGACCCGGATGCAGCCCAGGTGGCCCGCGCGGCCGACGAGCTGAACTTCGCCCGCCTCCACGGCGGCATCGAGTCGGCGAAGCAACGTGCTGCGGAACAGATCTCGGATGAGGGCAACCGGAAACAAAATGGCGCGCAACGGTCCACGCAGACAGCTGCTCATCCGTCCCGCGACACGCCTAGTCCGAGACCAGACGCCGCCCCTACCGGGACCACCGTCACCGCTTCCGCGCGAACATCGCGATGCCATACACACCCGCGTGCCGGCTGCCGCGCATCTTCCAGCCCGTGACCTTCAGCGCCTTGAAGAGCATCGACGTCGGCGGGTAGGGGCGCCCCTTGCGCAGCGCGACCACCACGAACAGCCGGTCGATCCCCGCGCGCGCCAGCTCCGCCGAGAGCGCGGTCGCTTCGTCTGCCAGCTCAGGATCGGCACGCGCCGCCGTGTCCAGCCAACACGGATGCGACGCCTGCGCAGCTGGGAAATAGCGCGTAATGCCCGGAAATTCGGACTGACGGAGCTGCCATGCGGTCGGCGGGCCGGTCAACCGAGTGACGATGACGGCGCTGGTCGGGGTGGCTGAGCGGGTGATCGACATGGTCACCAGCGTGAATGGCTGCACGGTGCGCAGACCCAAGTACTGCGGCAGATAGGCGCTCGAAAGGACGACGACCGTGAGCCCCACCAGCCAACCTGCGACCTGATCTCGGCGCTTCAATCGCGCAGCCAGCAGGCGAAACATGTGCCACCAGCCCACAGCGGCGAGCACATGCACCGGCGCCATGGCGGCGAGCTCGTAACGCCCCGGAAGGTAGAGCGGTCGCCAGATCGAGAGCACGAGCGGCGCTCCGGCTGAGAGCAAGGCCAAGCCGGCCAGGGCGCGCCGAATCCTCCGGCGTTCTGGCGCCAGCGGCCAGAGCGTGCCAAGCAGCGCGCCGCCACCCATGAAACCAAGGCCCAGGGCGTGCATCAGCTCGCCGACGCGCACCATCCCCGCGTGGCCGAGGTAGACCGGCAGCTGGGTGCCGAGCGCCATGGCCTCAAGGCTCGCGACCGACGCGTCGACTATCCCGGTCATGGGGCGTAGCCAGGACGTACCGCCCGCACCGCGCTGGAGTTGACCGATGACCAGCCAAATCCCGGGCAGCATGGCGGCCAGCAACACCGCCGAGGCGATCGCCGCCCCACGCACCGCGCTGGGTGCGCCACGGTTGGGCGGGTCCGCCAGCGCTTGGTTCACGCGCCGGCGCCGGTTCACCTCGTCGCCAAGCGCCAACATGAGCGGCAGCGGCAGCAGAAACAGGGCGAAATAGTGGGTCAGACTCGCAGCCAACCCCAGCGTGGCGATGAGCAGCAGGCCGCGCCGCCCGCCGGTCGTCAGGTAGCGTTCCACGCTCAGCGCCAAGCCCAGGCTCAGCACCGCGAGCAGGCCGTAGCCGCGGGCTTCGACGCTGTAGTGGATGGCGAGCGGGGACACCGCGGCGATGAGGCCAGCCAGCCGCGCTGGCCAGCGACCTGCCAACCTGCGAGCGGCCTCCGCCGTCGTCGCCACCAGCGCGAGACCGGCGAAGAGCGACGGCAATCGCACCGGGCCGATCGAGTCGCCGAGCAGGTGGATGAAGCCCGACAGCAGCAGGAAGTAGAGCGGCGGGTGCGGGCTAGCGTCGCTTGTGGTCAGCGTGTGCAGCAAGGCGGCGGGACCCTGCCGGGCTAGCTCGATGGAGCAGGCTTCGTCGAGCCACGGCTCTGTTACCGCGATCTTCAGGGCGCGCAGGGCGAGCGCGACGACCAGCAGCAGCAGCACCTCGGTGCGCCACGGCAGCGGCGCTGCCGGGGCCGCGGTCGTCGGCGTCTCGGGCGAGGGTGATGATGGCAGTGGGGCGTCGCTCACCGTTTGAGTGTGACGCAAGCCCCCGCCTGCGCCCACCCCTGAGCCGAGATTTCCGCGGTCTCAGCCGGGCGTCGTGTCATTGGCAGTGGCCGCGCCACCACACCACCAGCTGCCACAGCGCGAAGAGGGTCTTGCGGTGGTCGGCGCGGCCGCTGAGATGGCCTTGCACCAGCTTCGACACGGCGGCCGGCCGCAGCCCCGGCACCTGCGCCACGCTCTCTGCGCGCAGGTCGTGCTGGAGCCGGCGCGCCATGGGGCCACGCAACCAGGCGCTCAGCGGCACGCCGAAGCCTTTTTTCGGGCGCGTGGCCACGTGTTTGGGCAGGTGTCGCGCTGCCAGGGCGCGCGGCACCCGCTTGCCGCGGCCACGCCTCAGCAGCAGCGCGGGAGGCAGCGCCGCGGCGAGGCTGAGCACGTCGCGGTCTAGCCACGGCGCGCGCACCTCCACGCCGTGGGCCATCGAGGCGCGGTCGACCTTCTGCAGCACGCCCTCGGCGAGGTAGGTGCGCGCGAGCAGCGCACGTTCGGCGTCCAGCGGGATGTCGTGCAGGCTGCGCAGGGCCGCGGCCACGTCTTGCATCACGGTGACGGGTGGGCCCCAACCGACGACGTCGTCCCATGGCGCGGGGGTGACGGGGTCGGCGTCGTGCACGCTTGTGAGCTGATCGGGCGGCAACCCACCGATCCAGGTGAGCCCGCGCAGGGCCGCTGGCCCAGCGAGCCCGTCGAGGAAGCGGCGCGCCTTCTCGGTCGCGGCGAGGTTGCGCTCGGACGGCGGCAGCTGGCGACCCAAGCGCGCCGCGCCGCGCAGCAGGCCTGGCGGCAGTCGACCGAGGGCTGCGGCGAGGCCATGCACGGTGAACGTGGGGTAGCCGAGCCAGGCTTCGTCGCCGCCGTCCCCGCCAAGGGCGACCTTCAGGCCGGATTTGGCGCATAGATGCTGGGTGACGAGGCGGGAAGGATCGGCCAGGGGTTCGTCGGCGGCGTCGAGCAGCGCGGCCAACGTCGTCAACGCGTCGGTCGACGAGAAGGGGATCTCACGGTGGTCTGTTCCGAGGTGGTCGGCGACCTCGCGGGCGTACGCTGACTCGTCGAAGGAGGGGTCGTCGAATCGAATCGACAGGGTCTCCAGCGGCAGGGCCTCCAGCGGCACCCCACGCGCCTCGCGCGCCGTCTTCACGGCCTGCGCGGCGTAGTGAGCTACGAGTGAGCTGTCGACGCCGCCTGATAGAAAGATCCCGATCGGCACATCGCTCACCAGCCGGCGCCGCACCGCGCGTTCGAGTCGGGCGTCGAGCGCATCGACAGCGTCGTCGAACCGCCACGGGCGCGATCGTTCAGCGGGCTCAGCCCGGAACGCGAGCGCGTCGGCCGAACACGCGGCGATGGCTTGGATCGTCGTCGTCTGCAACCCCAATCGCCCGAATTCGTCGGCGTTCAGCGTCCAGATCGCGCCGGGCGGTAGCTTGTAGACGCCACGGAGAAGGCTGCCGGGTGCGGGCACGTAGTCGAGCCACAGCAGCGCGTCCACACCGCGTGGGTCAAGCTCTGGGCGCAGACTCGGGTGCGCCAGCAACGCGCCGATCTCGGAGCCCCACAGCGCCGTGCGCCCGTCGTCCACTAGCGCCACGTAGAGCGGCTTCTGCCCCGAACCGTCGCGCGCCAGGGTCAGCGTGCCCCGCTTCGGTCGCCACACCACCGCGGCGAACATGCCCTCGAGCCGCGGCCACACGGCGTCGCCCCACACCGCTGCGCCGTGGGCGAGCAGCTCTGCGTCGCAGCGGCTACGCAAGTCACATCCGGCGTCGCGGAGGGCCGCAGCCAGGCGGGTTTCGTCGTAGAGCTCGCCATTGAGCGTGGCGACCACCCGCTCGGCGGGCGTGGCGACGCGGCCACCCGCCATCGGCTGCGCGCCGTGCTGCAGGTCTCGGATCGCTAGGCGCGTGAACCCCAGCGCGACGCCGGTCTGGCGGCCTCTTCGCGGCCCGTCGAGGTGCGCGCCACGACCATCCGGGCCGCGGTGTCGGAGGGCGGACTGCATGGCCGCGAGCGCCCGCGCTTGGTCGGGCTCGAAGCGCTCCGGCAGCGTGCTGAACCAGCCGGTGAGTCCACACATCAGGTCACCCGTGGCTGGCGATTTGGTCGCGGAAGCCCGGTGGCGGTCGTGGAGCTGGGCGGTGGCCCGTGAGTGGCGGAAGTCATGGCACCCAAGTGTGGTTGTGCTGCGAGCCGGCCGGGCGCGCGGCGCTCGCTCCGGGTGCGCGTCGGAGGTGTAGCATACGCCGGGTTAGGGTGAGGTTGTCACGCCGTTACGCGTGCCGAACCAGGTCGCGTCCAGGTGGTGCCCGATCGCCGTGACGTTGGCTGCGGGGCTGGGTTCTTCCGCTTCCTCGCTGGACTCGGCGGCGTGGGCTGGGCGCAGAACCCCCGATTTCTCGGCCAGCGCGACGCGCAGGGCGCCCTCCATGGTCGCCGCCCACAACGCGCCGCCCTGCACATGGAGGCCACCCAGGTTGATGTGCACGCCGCCGCACGGTGTCGCTTCGAAGGTCGCCGCAGCCATCGCCGGAGACGTTGTCGCGGCGCTGACGGGGTCGAGCCGGATCACCCCGCCGCGATAGGTGCCGACAAAGACGCTGCGACCGTCGGTGGCCAGCGCCGTGACCCAGTCGTCGCGCAGGTGGCCAGTGGCGACGCTGAAGCGCTGCACGTCAGTCTTGGTCCAGCGGTAGACCCCCCAGCTGCTCGCTAGCCAGATGGCGCCGTCATCGGTGCGGGTGAGATCCCACACCGCGCGCACCGGCAGCCCCTGTTTGGCGCCGAGCGGGGTCACGTCGCCGTTGCGGCCCATCAGCGCCGCGCCGTGGGCGGTCCCCACGATCGCGCTGATCGTGCTGGCCGCGTCATCGCGCCGCGGCGACACCCACACGCTGTGGACATCGCTGGCCGGGAGACCATCGGCCACGCCGTAAGATCGCGCGCGCCCCTCGGCGTCGATGCGCGACAGCCCGCGGGCGGTCGCTACCCACAGCGTGCCGTCAGGCCCCGCGGCGAGGCGGTTGATGCGTCGGTCGATCGGCGCGTCGGTGTCGTTTGTGCGGTGCTGGTCTCCGCTGGTTGGCAACCGTCGCCAAGCGCCGCCTAGTTGGCGCAGCCACAGCCCATCGGTGAGCGTGCCGGCCACGAGGCCGCCGCGCCAGCTTGTGAGCGCGGTGATGTCGCGTCCCACCGGCGGCACGTGCACGTCGCGCAGGTCACCGACGAGGCTCGCCCGCGGCAGCACGTCCAACCGCCCAGCCCCCATGGCGACCACGGCGCCGGACTTGGCGAGCGTGAGCACCGCGCTGCGTTGATTGAGCGCCCTATCGATGGCGAAGAGCTCGATCCGCAGGGGCCACGTCGGGCGTTGCAGCGGCCGCCAATGACCAACAAAAACCCCCAAACGAAGGGCTTTCAGCGCCACAACTTGACCGTCTGGCAGCCGCACCTCGACCCCGCGCGCGTCACGGGCTGCCAGGGGTGCCAGCTGCCTGGCGCGGAGGATGAACACGCCACGGCGGCGCGGGTGGCGGCGCACGCTCAGGCGCAGCGACGGCGCGGTCGTGTCGATGGTGAGCCAGAGCTGCTGCTGGGTCACGGCCCCGCTCTGTTGCACCACGGTCACCATCAGTGGGTAGCGGCCCTCCGGCACGGCCAAATCGACGAGAAAGCGGGCCACCCACGCTGCCGGGCCGTGGTCGCTGGCGGGCTCCCACTGCGCGTGCAGCACCTCGCCCCATGGCAAGGTGACCGTGACGCTGCGCGCGTCGCGTGGCGCCGGTATGCGCACCTCGGGATCCCCAGGCTGGATGCGGTCGGGACTCACGGTCGGCCCGCTCGCCAAGGACTCTAGGTCGGCGCCGCTGACCGTTGGTCCGCCCGGATTCTCGGCCTGTTGGCGCCGTCGATGTGCGCGCTGTGCGCGTTGTGCGCTCGCCCGCTCGATGCCGTGGCGGGCGTACGCTTCTTCACTCTCCAACACCAGCAGCGCCGTGTGTTTACTGAGCACACCGTAGCCACGACTCACGGCGACCACGGCCTCCGCGGGGGCGCCAGCGGTCTGGAGCGCGGCCACCGCGGCGGCGCCAAAGCGCTGCCGCAGCCCCGTCGCCGGCCGTGGCGTCGCGAGCGGCACCATCAGCGGCACCATGAGTGGTGTAGCCCGGCCGGCCACCGAGACGGCGATGGCCTCCGGCAGCGGCTCACCGGCCGCGACCTCAAGCACAACCCACGGCCGCTGGCCCTCAAACACCGTGCCAAGCTGCGCCGGCCGCACTGCGGCGGCCCCGAACGTCGTCGCCTCGCTGAGCGGACCGCCGCGCAGCGCGCCCACCGCGGCGAGGCGCACGTCACGCCACCGCCCTTGGCTTGGCGCCGAGGCTACCGTGCGTCCGAGCGTCTCAGCGTCCTGCGCGCTGCGCGGCACAAAAACCCGGCCAGCGCTGGCGCGGGCGAGCGCCGTGAGCGTGTCCATCGCCGTGGAGCGCCCCACCGCTGCGCAGAAGACGGGGGCCGCCAAGCCCTGCGCCAACGTCACCAAGGCGGCGTCTTCCAGCGCGCCCCAGGTCGCGACGCCGTCGCTCACGAGCACCACCTGAGGGTGGCCTGCCGGCCCACTGGCGAGCAGCCCCTTGGCGCAGCCCAACGCCCCGCCCAGATCGCTGGCGCCGTCCGCTGTGACGCCGCCGAGCCACGCCAGGGCAGCGTCGATGTTGCGGTCGTCGGTGGCCAAAAACCCCGCAGGATCAGCGCGGCAGGTGATGTCCGTCGCCGCCACCACGAAGTGATCGGTCGCCGCGCCCGCCGCCAACACCGCGCGCACGATCTGCTGCTGCAACGCCGCCGTGCCCAAGCTGCTGCGCGACCGGTCGACCAGCACCACCACCGTGCGCGACCCGCTGACCTCCTGGCGCGGCGCCGCCGGCAGCTGCAACGCCGCGGCGACGTAGCGCTTGCCGTTCGGGCCGTCCGGCGCCTCCAGCCAGACGTCGTCGCCCTGGTCGCCAGCGCCAAACCGCAGCGTCACGACCCGCGTGCGGTCCACGCCGACCTCGTCAAACACGATCGCCCCGTCGGTGCGCAGCGTCACGCGGTCGATGGGCGTCGTGTCTTGCAGCTCGCCGCCGAGGCCATACCGCATCACCGTGCCATCTGAGTCCGATCGCACCGGCACCAGCAGATCCAGCGCCAAGCGTTTGTCGGCCTGCGCCGGGATCGGAAACACCCGCAGCTCCAGCCGTCCGCCGCCCTGCCAGCGCAGCAGCGCCGGGTCGCGCATGCTGTCGACGATCTTGCGGTAGATGCGCTCCGCCTTGCGCCGACCGACGATCTCGCCCGCGATCCACTTGCCATCGGTCTCCATCCGCAGCCCCGTCACGATCGCGCCCGGCGGCACCGCGAACCGGAAGGTGCCCTCGAGCTGCTGTGAGAGTGGGTTGTGAAAGGTGTGGGTGATGGTCAGCGCCGCCATCCCCGCGCTCGCCGCGGCGCTCACGTCGATGTGCCGCAGCTCCAAGGCCTCCCCGTCGGCCAGGATCAAGGCCCCAACCCCGCCGCTGATGGGGGTGGCCTTGTCGTCCTCGTCGTGGTGTTGCGTCGGTTGGTTGGCCGCCCCGCCATCGGGCGCGCCGCCGTCCGACCAAGCGCCGCCGTCGTCGCCACCGGCCAGCGCGCCGCTGGGGTCGACCTCACAGCCGACCAGCCCTACGCAGCCGAGCAGCGCGACGAGCGCCAACCCAGCCGTCGCTTTCGGCCCGGAAAACCAGCCGATTGTGTCGTGCGTGTTCATTGTGCCCTCCGACCTGGAACGTGGATGTGAGCGACCACGACCCGCTGTTTGGGGGCGTAGAGTCGGTACGGCAGGATCTTGCGAACCTCCCGCGCCGTGCCTTCATGCAGCACGATCGCCACCTCGCCGCGCGCCTCTCGCAAGCCGCGCCGGTTGGTGCCGTAGTAGTGCACGACGACCTGATAGACGCCGGGCTGGGCGCGGGGCGCGGAGAACGTCTCGGGGCCGTAGCCCGTCGTTACGTCGCCAAAAAGCGCACCGCCGTTGCGGCCGCGTTTGTGTTTGTAGGAGATCTCTTCGCCGTCTGGTGTGATCACCCAGAGGTCAACATCGGAGCGGTCGGTGTCCCACGTCAGAAACACCTTGATGTCGCTGTCGGTGCCGCCGTCCACCGCCAGCTTGCGCCTCGCGGTCCGCAGCTGCTCAGCCTCCTGCACCTGCCCCGCCCCCGTCGCCCGCCGCGCCAGCTGCGCATAGACCTGCGCCAACCGCTGGCGCGCCGGCTCCGCGATGAGCTTGGGCGTCTTCTCATCAGCGGCGATGGCCTCAAAGCCGGCGCGGGCTTGTGCCAAGCGCCCTTGCCGATAGGCGCAGTCGGCGATCTCAAAACCCAGCCGCGCATCGTCGGGGTGCAGCGCGACCGCCCGCTGCAGCCGCGCACACGCCGCGTCCAGCGCACCGGCTTGCTTCAGCGCCGACGCCAGCGCCCGATGCGCCGAGGCGTCGTTTGGCAGCAGCTCGACCACGGAAGACCAGCTCCGCAGCGCGGCGACCGGATCGCCCAGCGCGCTGTACAAGTCGCCGACGAGCCGCACCGCCAGGAGGTTGTAGGCGTCGTGATCGCGCCACGCCTGCGCCGCCGTCAGGGCCGCCCGGGGCTGGCCGGCGTCGCGCAAGGCGATGACCAAGTCGAAGCGCACCTGCCGATCCCGCGGCGCCTCCGCCACCTGTCGCCTCAACTTGGCGATTCGGTCGGCGCCCCCAGCTTTTCGCTCGGGTTCGCTGGCTTTGGCCTCGATGCGCCAGCCGCGGGCCGGTGTGATCTCCGACTGCGCCGCGACCGGCTGCGCCGCCAGCCCAAACAACGCCACCATCATCCACAGACCGCCGCGTCCCGGCGCTGTCGTGTGTCCCGTCCCCATGTCGCCCCCCTCCCACGAGCGTCAGACTCATGGCGTCGCTATGCGACAGAGGGTCAGCACCCCACGTGGGGCGATTCATTCCGGGGTTGGATCGTCAAGACGCTGGTTTCACAGGGTTTGCGCGTGGATTGCACAACTTCTGCACATCTTCCGCCTCAGGGCAGGTTCCGCCGGCTGCGCACAAAGTAGATCGCGCGGCCTTGGCTCTCGTAATACGTCCGCATCACCAGCTCGGCGAGCAGGCCGAACACGAGCAGCTGCAACCCCACCGTGGCAAAGAAGATGCCCAGCATGAAGATGGGTTGGTCCTTCACGAACTCGCCGTCCGCGAACTTGCGCCAGCCGGCCCAGCAGATGCAGCCGACGCTGCCCATCCACGCCGCGGCGGTGAGCCGGCCAAAGAAATACAGCGGTTTGGTGGCGTAGCTCGCCAGAAAATGCACCGTCAGCAGATCGAGCAGCACCCGAAAGGTCTTGATCACCGAGTATTTGCTGCGTCCCCACTGCCGCGCGTGGTGGCGCACCTGCATCTCGCTGATGCGACCGCCGGCGAGGTGCGCAAACACGGGCAGGTAGCGGTGCATCTCGCCGTAGAGTCGAATATCCGCCAGCAGATCGGCCCGGAACGCCTTGAGGGTGCAACCGTAGTCATGCAGTCGCACGCCGGTCACCCGGCCGATCAGCCAGTTGCCCACCCGGGATGGCAGGTTCACGAGCAGCGCCGAGTCTTGGCGGTCATGACGCCAGCCGGCCACCACGTCGTAGCCTTCGTCGAGCCGCGCCAGCATCGCCGGGATGTCCTGCGGATCGTTTTGCAGGTCCGCGTCCAGCGCCACCACCGCCAACCCGCGGGCGGCCTCGAAACCAGCCGCCAAGGCCGCGGTCTGGCCGAAATTGCGGCGAAAATGGATGACCTTCACCCGGGGCTCGGCGTCGGCGAGCGCGTCCAGAACGGCGGCGGAGTCGTCCACGCTGCCGTCGTTCACGAAGATGGTCTCCCAGGTGCCGCCCAGCGCGGTGAGCACGGGCAGCAGGGCTTGCCAGAAGGGCGGCAGGCTCTCTTCCTCATCGAATACGGGGACGACGACGCTGAGATCGGGCGGCGGTGAGCTCGTGTGGTCGGCGGCGGTGTTTGGAGGGTTGGCGGCTGTGCTGCTCATGGCGGCAGTGTGTCTCGGCGAGACCACAAGCGCCAGAAGCCGGCGTTTAGTTGTTCGAACTTGACGTACATCAGGTCGCCTGCAGGCGCCATGGGCTAGCATGGCACGAACGAGTCGGCCGCAGTCGCGCCGTCGTCGGAGGCCCATCATGACCGTCGCGAACCCTGAGACAACCGGCGCCGAGGCGCCGATCGCTGCGTCGAAGCGGCTCGACCTGAAGCTGAGCTTTCAGTGCAACAACCGCTGCGTCTTCTGCGTGCAGGGCGACAAGCGCGACACCGAGCCCTGCCGAACGCCGGAGAACGTGCGCGATCTGCTGGCCGAGCGGCGCGCGACCTGCGATAGCGTTGTTTTTACGGGCGGAGAGGTGACGCTGCGGGAAGATCTGGTCGCCCAAGTGCAGCACGCCAAGGCGCTGGGTTATCGCTCGATCCAGATCCAAACCAACGGCCGCCGCATGAGCTACGCGCCTTATCTGGAGGCGCTGATCGAGGCCGGCGCGACCGAGCTGGCCCCCGCGCTGCACGGCGCCGATGCCGCCACCCACGACGCACTGACCCAAGCGCGCGGCTCGTTTCGACAGACCGTCAAAGGCATCCGCCACGCCCAGCGCCGAGGCCTGCCGGTGGTGCTCAACAGCGTGATTGTGCAGAGCAACGTCGCCCAGCTGCCGGCCATGGTGCGGCTCTTTATCAGCCTCGGCGTGCGGCAGAGTCAGTTCGCGTTTGTGCACGCGCTGGGCACCGCTGAGCAGCTTTTTGACACGGTGGTGCCACGCTATGGCGACGTCATGCCCTACCTGCGCGAGGCCCTGCTGACGGGCGAACGCGCCGGCATGGTGATGATGGCAGAGGCCGTGCCGCTGTGTCTGATGCACGGGCTGGAGCGGTTTGTGTCGGAGGCCTACATGCCCGAGACGACCATCATCGACAGCAAGCTGACCATCGAGAGCTACGCCGACTGGCGCCACGCCGAGGGCAAAGCCCATGGGCCGCCTTGTGAGTCGTGCACTTGGCGGCTGCACTGTGAGGGGCCGTGGCGCGAATACCCCGCAAAATTCGGCTGGCAGGCGTTCCGGCCTCGCACCGACGCCCCACCTGCGATCGTGACGACGTAGCGCACATGGTAGGCTGCCGCCACGCCTGAACGAGCCCCTGCTCGCGGGTGAGGAGTCAGCGCGATGTGTGGCATCGCCGGGGTCATCGGCCTCGGATCGAACCTAGCCCCCGACGACCTCGCCCTGACGCGTGACATGGCCGCGCGTCTGCATCATCGCGGCCCGGATTCGCGCGGTTTTTTCGACCACGACCGCGTCAGCCTCGGCAACACCCGCCTCAACGTGATGGACCTGTCCGCCGCCGCCGACCTGCCGATGCGCAGCCCGGACGGTCAGGTGGTCATCGCCTACAACGGCGAGGTCACCAACTTCAAGGAGCTGCGGCGCGACTACGGCCTCGACCGCACGTGGACCTTTCAGACCAGCGGCGACACGGAGGTGCTGCTCGCCCTCTACGACCGCTTTGGCGTCGATTTCCTCGGCAAACTCACCGGCATGTTCGCCTTTTGTCTGGTCGATCTGCGGCTGCAGAAAGCCTGGTTGGTCCGGGACTTCTTCGGCATCCGGCCGCTGTTTTTCATGCAGCACCAAGATCGCCTCTACTTCGGCTCGGAGATCAAAGCCCTCACCGGCGCGCCGGGCTTCTCGACCGACCTGGACCACGAAGGGCTGTGGGACTTTTTTACGCTGGCCTACATCCCCGGCGACCACACCCCGTTCCGCTGCGTGCGCGAGCTGCAGGGCAGTGAGCTCATTGAGATCGATCTGACCACGGGACACTGGGATCGCCGGCCCTACTACCAGCTGCAGTATCGCCCCGATGAGTCGTGGACCGAGCGAGACGCCGCCGACGCGCTGTTTTGGCACATGCGCGACAGCGTCCGCCGTAACTTGGTCTCCGACGCGCGGGTCGGCCTGACGCTGTCTGGCGGCTACGACACCAGCACCATCCTCGCCCTGACGCGCGATCTCATGCCTGACGCGGAGATCCACACCTGGTCCATCCGCATGGGCGAGGCCAGCTACGACGAGAGCGCCTACCAGCAGCTCATGGCCAAACACAGCCGCACCGAGCACCACGAGATCACCGTCGGCCCGCGCGATGTCATCGACGCGTTTGTCGAACACATGACCTTCCTCGACGAACCCTCCGGCAACGGCGCCGCGGTGCCGAGCTACATCCTGGCGCGCGAGGCGACCAAGCTCGACACGGTGCTGCTCTCGGGCGAAGGCGGCGACGAGACCTTCAACGCCTACGAGACCCACGTCGCCAGCAAGGTTCGGCGTCTGTACCGCCGCCATATCCCCGGATTTGCGCGCCGCGCGGCCCATTTTACCGCGCATAACCTGCCCGTGCGCCACAACAAGCTGAGCTTTGATTTCCTCGCTAAGCGCTTCACCGAAGGCGCGGAGCGGGGCGTGGTCGACTCGCATCTGTACTGGCGGCACACGTTTCCCGAGTCGATCAAAGCCGAGCTGATGCCCGATCTCGCGGCGACGCGGCCGACGTGGCAGGGCGTGCAGTCGATCTACGACGAGCTGGCGGGTTGCGATCCGCTGGACCGGTTGAGCGCGCTGGATATCCGCACGTATTTCATCGCTGATCTGATGGTGAAAAACGACCGGACGTTTATGGCGCACAGCATCGAGGGGCGCTTTCCGTACATGGACCGGCTGCTGCTCGAGTTCGCCCAGACCATCCCGCCGCGGCTGCGGATCAAGGGGCTGCGGCGGCGGTACATGCAGAAACAAGCGATGAAGCGGTTGATGCCGCCGGCGATTCAGCAGCGGGGCAACTTCGGTCTGGAGATGCCGCACAGCACGTGGTTTGCGACGGAGATGCGGGAGTTTGCCGAGAGCTGGCTAACGCGAGAGCGGATCGCGGCGCTGGGGTTTATTGACCCGGACGTGGCGCTGCGGCTGTGGCGGGAGCATCTGGAGCGGAAGGTGGATCATGGCCGTGGGTTGTGGAGTCTGCTGAACCTGGTGGTTTGGCATGATTTGAATGGGTAGGGGATCGCGTTTCACCGTCCCTGTCGCCGTCCCCTTGCGACGCCCTCGCATCCCGCCAATGCTGACGCCATGGCGACGACCTCCCAGACCCCATCGATGCCGCCAGCCCCAACCGCGACCGCGTTTCAGCGTCTCCAGCGCGCGTTGCCGCTGCTGATCTCCGCGGCGTTGCTGGCTGTCGTGCTCTGGCATTTCGACGGTTGGGGGCTGCTCAAACGCCTAGATTCCGGGCTATTCGCGCTCGCGCTGGGCCTCGCGTTGCTGCTCGACACGGGGGTGGGCGCCTTCAAGTGGTGGTGGATTCTGCGGCGGCTGCGGCAGCCTGTGTCCTTCGGCGCTGTCTGGCGGGTGTGGACGGGCCTGCTGCCGCTGACGTTTTTTACGCCTTTTCAGTCTGGTCACGCGCTCTATCCGCTCGCGCTGTCGCGGGCGACGGGGGTGGATCTAGTGGTGGCGACCGAGTCGGTGATCTACGACAAAGGCCTGAGCCTCGTCAGCACGTTCGCGCTCGTCGCGGTGGGGCAGGGGCTGCTGCCGGTTGGGCATCCGTTGGTGCAGCCGTGGATCTTGGCGGTGGCGCTGGTCGGTGTCGGCGCTTGGTTTCTCGATCGACCGATTGTGGCGCTGCTGTCCCGTGTCGGGCAGCGCAGCCCGCGCTTTGCAAGATTGGCGCGGCGTTCGCAGCTGCTACGCCATCCCATCCCTTTGTTGGACAAGGTCGGGCTGCTGCTGACGGGCATGGTCTACCAGACCTCCGATAGCCTCTCGATCTGGCTCGGCGTCGCCGCCCTGGGCCTTGAGCTGCCCGCAAACCTCGCGTTTGGGGCCTATCCGCTCGCGCTGCTGCTCAGCTACGCGCCCGTGACGTTCGCCGGGTTTGGGCTCCGCGAGCCCGCCGCCGCCTACGCCCTTGGCACCGCGCTCACCTGGGATCAGGGTGTGCTGGCTGGCATCCTCGTCGATGGCCTGGAGTACGTCGCGCCCGCGTTGTTTGGGTTGACGTGCCTGCCGTGGTTGCTGCGCCGGCTGGCCAGACCGGTCACCGAGGCGCGCGTCACCCGCGGTCCTTGAGTCCGGCGCCGGTCCGTGGCATGGGTTCGGGGCACCCCCCTCCGGCCTCGGATCTTCCTATGTCGACTCCAAAATCCACCCTGGCTACGCTGAAGTGGCCGCTGCTGATGATGGCCCTGCTGCTGATTCCGACCCTGGCTTGGCAGGACGTCGCCACGCAGCTGGGTGGTCAGCTGAGCGGCGCCCTCCCGATCCTGCGCAACGCGCTGTCGAGCGCGCTGTGGTTGACGGGCGCGTGGCTGTTGATCCGTGTCACGGACGTCGTGTTCTGGGACCGCATCGTCGCCCCACGCCTCGGCGGCAAGGTGCCTCGCCTGCTCAAGGACGTCTTCGCGACGATGATCTTGCTGGTCGCCGTCACCACGATCCTCTCAGTCGTCTTCAAGCTTGATGTGACGGGCCTGTGGGCGACCTCGGGCGTCGTCGGCTTGGTGCTCGGACTCGCCCTGCAGTCTATGATTGCCGATGTCTTCGGCGGAATCGCGATCAACGTCGACCGGCCCTTCCGCATCGGCGACTGGGTGCAGCTGCATCATCGGCGCGACGTCTTCGTCGGGCAGATCGTCGAGACCAGCTGGCGCGCCACTCGCCTGCGCCGGGTTGACGGCACGATGGTGTCGCTGCCCAACGGTCAGATCGCCGTGTACCCGGTCGTGAACCTCTCGTACCCGCGCAAAGAGAGCCGCTTCTCCCTCTCGTTTCACCTCGATTTTGGTGTGCCGTCCGACCGCGCCATGCGCATTTTGCATGCCGGCGTGAAGAGCGCGGAGGGCGTGCTGAGCGATCCAGCGCCGAAGGTTCGCATCAATGGCGCCAGTAAATCCGGGGTGGAATACGAGATCCGCTACTGGCTCCTGCCCGGCGAGGTGTCGCCGAGCAAGGGCCGCCACCGGGTCATGGAGTCCGTGCTGCGCCATCTGCACAAGGCCGGCCTGACGCTCGCCTACGAGAAGCAAGACATCTTCTACGCCGCGATGCCGCAGCGGCAGCTCGACACGCGCGACGACCGCGAGGCCATCATCGGGCGGGTGGAGCTGTTCGCCGATCTGGAGCCGGAGGAGCTGAGCCAGCTGGCCCAAAGCGTACATTTGGCGCGGGTAGGCCACGGTGGTGACGTGGTGAAAGGCGGCGACGACGGCGACTCCATGTACATCGTGGTCGAGGGCCTGCTGGAGGTCTTTGTGCCGAGCGGGACGGGCGATTCGGAGATCATGGTCGGCCGGATCGAGCCCGGGGAGTTCTTCGGCGAGATGAGCCTGCTGACGGGCGAGCCCAGGTCGGCGACGGTGCGCGCCGCGACGGACGTGGTGGCGTTTGAGGTGCGGAAGGCTGATCTGGAGCCGTTGTTGCGGGCTCGCCACGCGCTGGCGAGCGAGATTATCGCGAAGGTGGCGGAGCGGAAGGTGCGCAGTCAGGCGCGGACGGATGCGTTTGCGGCGGGGAGTAAGGAGGTGGAGGCGGAGGCCTCGACGCTGGCGGCGCAGCTGCTGGGGAAGGTGAGGCGGCTGTTTTTTTGAGTGAGGGTCAGATATTACCACTTTACACTTTAGACGCCTGATGAGTGCCAGGCACTTCGCGCCCGCGCAGCATCATCGTGTGCCAGCGCACGACGGAGTTCTTCGTATTCTAGCAGTGTTGAATCGAGATGCTGTTGGGTCGCTCGAGCGGAAGTGGGTTGGGTTGGTGCTCGCGACCCAGATAACCCGTCAGGCGCCGACTCGCACGAGTGGGACCAGCTCGGTAGTCAGTGCACCACCGACGAGTGGCTGCAGGCCAGTGAGTCCGTGTACAGCATGCTGGACCAATCCCTGCACGGGCGTCGCCTCCCCGTCACGCTCGCGCTGTTTGGCGGCTACCGTGATGACCACCCGGAGTCCGTGCTCGGTTTGCACGCGATGGACGTGGCCCGCGCGCTCCACCATCTAGAGAAGGTGGAGGAGATGGCGACCTACCGCGCGGAGGTTCGGGCTCCCCCAAGCGCGTGGTAGACGGCGCGGGCGAGAACTCATGGTCCTGGCACGCCGAACACGCCACTGCAGGTCGTCATCGACCGCCCCGCGGCCAACCGAGCAGGTACGTAGCGCGCAGTGGCACCCGCCCCGCCCAAGCCCCACCGATCTCCCACTCGAACGCGTCCAGCCCGACCACCAGATCGCGCAGCTCCTTCGGACTGTAGCTGCGCAGGCAGGACACAAAGCCGTCGACCATAAGCGTGGCCGGCAGGACTGGCATGACGTACGTGCGCAGCAGGCGACCGAGCGTCATCGGTTTGGCCCAGGGCGTAATCGCGGCCGCGAAGAATGGAATGGCCGCCATGCCCAACATCGCTAGCGGCGTGCGCGACGTCATCTCCAAGATCACGATGGGTTGGCGCTTGGCCACCGCGTCCTCCAAAATCGCGCGGGCCAAGTCGGGCGCAAAGTGATGAAAGGCCGCGCAGACGGTGCGAAAGCCCGTCAGGTCCTCGGGCACGGCGGTGGCGTCGATGGGCTCGCGAACGCCGCGCACCGCCCCGACGGTGTCGGTCTCGGCGCGGGCGAAGGCGTTCAAGTTGGGGAACAGATCGGTCAGCACCACCTCGGGCGGCCGGCCAAGGTGCCTCTCCAAGTGCGGCAGCATGCTGCGCCAGGGGCCGGTGCCGCCGGCGCACAGGTCTACGAAGCGCTCTGATCCTGTGGCCTTGAACACCTCTGCGATCCGCTGCACCACCCCGACGTAGGGATCGGCGACGTCGGCGGAGAGGGCCAGCATGTCGGTGACCTCGTCGCGCCACTGCCGCGGGTACCAAGTCTGGTCGTGGAACTCCATCAAGTGCATACGCGCCATCGGTTACTTACCTAGGTGGGAGGGTTGGTGTGGAACATAGGCGCGGAGAGGCTGTTTCCTCATCCCGGACCACCGTGCGTCTCATCGTCGGCCAGCAGCTCGACGAGGGCCGCGTTGCGTGCCGCCTCGTCGAGGTGGCGGGCGTGATCCAGCGCGTTCGCGCGGTGATCGAGGGTCGCGGCGAACTCACGCCCGACCATCGCCCCGACTACGCCGGAATGCTGCGCCTCGCGCAAGGCGTCGCGCTCGGCGTCGATGAGGCGGCGGTGGATGTCGACCAGCTGCTCGTCGACCTCGTCGCCATCTACGTGGATCGCCGCGTTCGCCCGCCCTTTCCGCGCTCGAGCCTCATAGTGATCCTGAAGCCGCGCGCCGGCCACATCGTCAACTAGGCCATGAATTCGAAGCTCCACCAATTGCCGAAGCGCCTGCTCAGAGGCGAGCGCCAGCATGCGACCGCGTTCGTACTCACGCCGCTCACGCGTCTGGCTCTGGAGGCCGACGAGGCGCATGAGCGGCGCCATCGTGAGTCCTTGGAGGAAGAGCGACGCGGCGACCACGCCGAAGACGAGGTTCACCAGCAGCTCTCGCCCAGCAAAACCGACCGGCAACGTCAGCACCAGGACCATGGAGAGCGACCCGCGCAGCCCGCCCCACCACATGACGTGGCGCCACGCTTTGGGGACGGGATCTGAGAAGAACGCCGCCAGAGACAGCCCACCGTAGATGATGACGGCGCGACCAATGGCGACGGCGACAAACGCCACGGCGATGGCTCCGACGTTGGCGAGGAGCACCCCGGGCACCAGCTTGAGGCCGACGAGCAGGAAGATGAACGAGTTAGCGAGAAAGGCCATGTACTCCCAGAAGTCCTCCACTGCTACGCGCGTGCTCACGCTCATGCCGTACTCCCGGCCGAATGAGCCCATGACGATCCCGGCGCAGACGGTAGAGAGCACGCCGGACACGTGAAACTGCTCCGCGACCAGGAACGAGCCGTAGGCGACCAGCGTCGTCAGCGTAACCTCGATGAGGTGATCGTCGATGACGCGCGTCACCGCGGACACCGCGCCGCCGATCACGAGGCCGACGACGATGCCGCCGCCTGCCATCGTGATGAAGGTCCGTAGGCCGAATCGGGAGATGCCAGCCCAGCCCTGTTCAATGCCGCCCCCAGGCTCCTCCATGCCAATACCGAGGGCGGCGGCGACGATGACAAAGACGACGACCGCGACCCCGTCGTTGAGCAGGCTCTCGCCCTCCACGAGCAGGTACAGGCGCTGGGGCACCCCCAGCTCACGGAACAAGGCCAGCACGCTGATAGGGTCGGTCGCGGCGATGACGGAGGCCATGAGGAACGCGTGGCTCCAACCAAAGGTCGGCGCGAGCCCGGTCTGGTTGAGCCCCAGCCACAGCAGCGCGGCCGTCGCCAACGTCGCGACGACCACGCCTGGCAGCGCGAGCAGCAGCACAGGCACCAGCTCCCGTCGCAGTTCGCCCACGCGGATATGTAGGGCCGCCTCGAAGAGCAGCGCCGGCAAGAAGAGCAGGAGCAGGATGTCCTTGTTCAGCTCCATGCCCGCGAGCGCCTCCACCCGGACAAAACCGAGCACCAACCCTGCAGACACCAGCGCCAGGGTGTACGGCACGCGGGCCTTGCGCGCGGCCATGCCAACGAGGGAGGCGATCAGCAGCAGCACCAAGACCTGGACTTCGACGTGGTGGATCATCTGGAGGCTCCGGGCCCGAGGCGGGCTGGGCTGGGTGACTGACTGTGCCGGTCGCGATCTGCTGGAACGCAGTGTCGCACGAAGCGTTCCGGTGCGCTGCGACCAGCCCTCCGCACCCCAGCGGCCCGGCAGTTCGCGGCCGCCGTCCGGCCCTCAGATGAAGTGCCAGGCACCTAGCGAGCCTGCAGGAGGTGGAGCTGGACACGGACCAACCGGCTGACGCCTGCCAGCCGCTTCCGTCGTTCGCACGTCATGGGTTACCCTGCGCGCGCACTGTCCCGCACAAGTCCGACCGAGATCAGACCGACGCGCCTCGCCGTGCGTCAACACGGGTCCCCGCTCGTTCGCCAGGAGCCCGCATGCACGCCCCACTCGCTGACCGCCCACGCCGCCTCACACAACTGAGCCTCGTCGCGCTGAGCCTCGTCGCGCTGAGCCTCGTCGCGCTGAGCCTCGTCGCGCTGCCGCTCGCTGGCTGTGGTGAGCAGGCCGTCGCCGTGCCGCTCTTTGACGCCACCGCGTTCTACGGCCCCGCGAAGGTCGCCGACATCGCGTTCGCGGGCGGCGGCGCACGAGTCGCGCCGCCCATGAGCCTCACCGCCTCAGACGGCACCGGGCTGCGCCTCACCCAGCTGCGGGCGCAGGCCGTCGTCGAGGGGCCGCTCGCGTTCACGGAGCTGCACCTGACCTTCCATAACCCCGAGAATCGGCAGCGCGAGGGCCGCTTCTCCATCACCTTGCCGCCGAGCGCCGCCGTGAATCGCTTCGCCATGTACACCGACAAATGGATGGAGGGCGAGGTCGTCGAGAAGCAGCAGGCACGGCGGATCTACGAAGACTATCTGCACCGCAAGCAGGATCCGGCGCTGCTGGAGACCGGGGCGGGCAACACGTTTCGGGCGCGGGTCTTCCCCATCCCTGCCGGCGGTGACAAGAAGCTGATCGTGAGTTTCACCACCGAGCTGGCCCGGGCCTCAGACCCGTACGTGCTCCCCCTCGCGGGGCTCGGTGAGCTGAAAGACCTGGAGATCACGGTCGCGGTTCACCACCAGGTCAAGGCGCAGGCGTATCGCGGCCCCCGCGTCGTGCAGGTGCAGCGCCAGGCCTTCACACCCGCGCGTGACCTCGTCGTGCACCCCCAGGCGGCCAACGGACCCAGCGCGCTGCGCAATGGCGATCTGGTGGCGACGCGCATCACCCTGCCTACCAACCGAGAGAAGCAGCGTTTCAGCGAGGTGGTGGTGCTGTTTGACACCTCGGCGTCTGAGGCCGTGAACTTCAAAGGCCGCGTCACCCGGCTCGAGCAGCTGCTCACGTTCGTGGCGCAACACGGCGCGCAGCAGGTGACGGTGCTGGCCTTCGATCAGGTCGGCGAGCCCGTGTTTTCGGGTCCGCCAGCCAAGTGGGGCGAGGCGGAGCGGACCAAGCTGCTCGAGCGCGGCGCCCTGGGTGCGTCCGATTGGGGCGCCGCGCTGAGCAGGGCCGGCAAGTTGGCGAAGGGTCGCAAGGACGTGCGTGTGATCGCCTTTGGCAACGGTGTCGCCACGGCGGGGCTGACGGCGGTCGATGAGCTCAAGCGGGTCGCGTTGTCTCTGAACGCCGTGGGCGTGCAGCGTCTCGACACCGTGGAGATGGCCGCGCAGCGCGATATGGCGAGCCTGCGGGCCATCGCGACGGCCGGGTTGCCGCACGATGGCGTGCACGTGCAGCTCGGCACGAAGCCGAAGCCAGGCGAGTTCGACGCCTTGCTCGCGGCGACGTTTCGGCCGATTCGAGTCGCGGTGAAAGGCGCCGCCTGGGTCTGGCCGCAGGCGCTCAAAGGCCTCAAAGGCGGCGACAGCGCCGTGGTTTTTGCGCAACACGAGGGGGACGACGTCGAGGTGGAGCTGAGCGGTGGGGCGACGCAGCGCGTCACGGTGAGGCCGCAGCTGGCCGCGCGCGCGCTGCTGCAGACGGCCTGGGTCAGCGCGCGCATCAAGCGGCTGCTGCACGACAGCGCGTTTGGCGATCCAGACATGCGACCGATGGCAAAGCAGCAGGCCTTGAAGCTCTCGATCAAGCATCGCGTGCTCTGCGAGCTGACCGCGCTGCTGGTGCTGGAGTCCGAGCGCGAGTACGCCCGCTACAACCTCAAACAGACGGCGCTCGCGGACATCTTGACGGTGACGCCAGACCTAGAGGTGGCCGCGCTGGATCGGGCTCACGCCTACGAGTCGGAGCGGCGCAGGTTCGTGCCGCGGGTCGATCCGGTCGAGGTGAGCTGGCTCGACAAGCTGAAGGCCACGTTCGCGTCGAAGTCCGATGAGCAGGCGACCGCGGCCGTGGCGCCGAGCGCCGGTTCGGATCGGGCGGTGGAAGCAGCCGCGACGCCGAGGAGCGTCGCAGCGCAGCGCGCGGAGATTGAGACGGAGACGGCGAAAGACCACGCCGACGATGGCGTGGAGGGCGAGCGCGCCGCCGCCGCGATGCCGCAAGCCCGAGGCGGAGCGCCGTCGCCGTCGCCGGGAGCGCACCCGACACCCAGAGACATGCCTCCACAAGCTGAGTCCAACGTGAAAGAGAAGAAGCGTGCCCGACGACAGGACGCGCCGTCGGCCGAGGCGCGTCCCAACAACGACGTGCGAATGGCGGAGGAACGAAAACCAACAAGCCAAGGACCTGCGGGCGCCCTCGTCGGCGGGTCGGGTGGCGGTGGCAGCGCTGGCGCCAAAGGCGTCGGCCTCAGCAGCCGCACAGGCCCCGGCCCGCACAACGGCGACCTCTTCTTCGACAAGAACGCCGCCAAGCGCAAGGTCAGCGTGTCCGTAGCGGTCGCCGGCCTGGACGGAGCCAAAGGGCCGCGGACCGCGGTCGCCCGCGTGCTCGCCCGCAGAAACGGCAGTGTTCGGCGCTGCTATGAGCTGTACGTACGCCGCAATCCCAACGCCAACGGTGCTGTGAAGGTGATCGTGGCGTTCACGGTGGGCACCGCGGGCACGATGACCAGTGTGGACGTGAGAAGCGCGCCGCCTGAGCTCGGCGCCTGCATCAAGGCGCAGTTTCTCCGAATCCGAGGCTTGCCGCTCCTCCCTCGACCACAGGGTTTCAGTCAGCGGTACAACTTCCAGAGCTCCGGGCCAAGCCGTGAACGCGAGCTGCCTGGGGCCATGGTGCAGCGGTCTACCACCACCGAGCTCGCCGCCAAGAAGGCGCAAGCGCGCGCCAATCGTGAGCGCGCACGGCTGCGCAAACAGCGCCGCGCCCTCGCAGTACAAGCCGCCAAGCTGGCCAAGGTGCGCCTGCAGCTCGAGACCGAGAACGCAGCCAAGGAGGCCATCGGGCGCGGCAAACGTGAGCTCGAGGCGCTGCGCGCAGGCATCGCCAACACCCCGAATATCAAGGGTCCCTACGCCAAGATTCGCAGCGCCATCGACAGCAAGAAGCTCAAGACGGCCCTTCGCACAGCCTGGGACTGGCGCCGCAACGACCCCGCCAACGTGATGGCGCTGGTCGCGCTGGGTGACGCGTACTTAGCCTTGGAGGAGCCCAAACAAGCGGCGCGGGCCTATGGCTCGCTCATTGACCTGTTCCCCTCCCGCGCCGATCTGCGACGGTTCGCCGGCAACTTGCTCGACACGACCGACGTCGCCGGCCATCGCCTCGCCATTGACACGTACCGCGCCGCCGTCAAGCAGCGTCCAGACCATCCGGCCGGGTATCACATGTTGGCCATGACCTTGGCGCAGGACGGTCAGCTTCAGGCCGCGATCGACACGCTGGAGGCTGGCATCAAGGCCAAGCGCCGGTCGGGGAACTTCAGGGGTGTCGATCGCATCCTCAACGATGACCTGCGCATGGTGCGACAAGCGCGCGACGGCGGTGGCGGCGTCCCCCCGAATATTCGCTTCGTGCTGACGTGGGAGACCGACGCCAACGACGTCGATTTTCACATCTTCGACAGCGATTTTGAGCACGCCTCGTTTCGGCAGCGCCAGCTCAAGAGCGGCGGCGAGCTGTTCGCTGACATCACCACGGGCTACGGGCCAGAGTGCTTTCGTATCGACAACCCGACGCAGTACCCCTACCAACTTCTAGCCCACTATTACGCCATGGGGCCGATGGGGTATGGCATGGGGCGGCTGCAGGTCGTTCGTTACGACGGCAAAAAGGGGTTTGGCGTCGAGAGTCGACCCTTTGTGATCATGCAGAACCGGTCCTACGTCGACATGGGCGAGGTGACGGCGAAGACGGCGCCCGTGAATCATTAGCTTCCCGGTGAACGGAGCGCGTGCGCTGTCGCGTGTGTGCGGCCCCGCGTCGTTGCTGCTGCTGGTGCTGTGCGCGGAGATCTTGCCGCCGTCGAGCGCCGTCGCCGCAGGTTTGGCTGATCCTGTCGGGGCTGCGCACGCCTCCGATCTGGCGGGACCGGTGACGCAGGCGTGGGCCGCCGTCGACCAAGCCGACATGGGGACACACGCCGCCGTCGAACCCGCGTGGCGCGGTCAACTCCGTGACGCTGGCGCGCTGCCCTGGACGCTGCTGTTCTGCCTCCCCATGTGGGGGCTGGTGTGGCGTCGTCGTCGGCAACTCAGGGGCTCGAGGCGCCTCGCCGCGCTGCTCTCGTCGACGCTGATGCTCGTCGTCGCCGGCGTGCTGGCTGATCGGGTGGTGAACACGCTGTTTCCGCCTCCGCCGCTGCGACGCGGCGCGGTGGTGGATCGGCCGCGTGTGCCGACCGATGACACGCCCACGATCTACGCATGGGGCGAGTCGACGATGCACGGCGACGTGTTTGGACCCTGGCTCAACATCCCCAAAGTGGTCGGATGGAGCTTGGTGGATGTGGCTGGCAAGCCGCGATTTGCGATCCAGAACCTCGCTGAGCCCGGCACGAGCTTGTCTCTGGGCCTGCCGTCGCAGCTCTACCCGATCTTTCAGCACCCGGCGCGCTACCGGGCCGCTGCGCTGTTGATCTACGTCGGCCACAATGAGTACTGGAACGCGCGCATCTACGGCGGCTGGCGCGCGACGTGGTGGTCGCTCAGCCCCGACGCAGAGCGAGAGGCCGTAGAATCAACGTATGAGCGCCGCATGCGGCGTCTGCTGCTCCTGGCTCAGGCTGCGCGCGTGCCCGTGTTCCTCGGGTTACCGGTCGGCAATCAGGAGGGCTTCCCGCCCGTCGAGCCGCGCCATCGGTGGACGGTGACGTGGGGAGACCGCACCGAATTTGAGCGCGAGATCGACGTCGCCCTGCGCGCGCTGGCCGCGTCGCGACCAGACCTCGCCCTGCGCGCCGCGCTGGCCGCGCGTGACCTGTCGCCGCAACACGGCTGGGCGGCCTTTGTGGAGGGCAGGGCGCTCCGCGCGCTCGGTCGACCGGCGGCGGCGCACGCTGCGTTCAGGCGCGCGCACGAGCAGGACTACAATCGCCAACGTGCGCTGCCGAGTCAGAACGCGATCTTGAGGCGGCTTTGCGCTGAAGGGCTGGCGCACTGCGTCGACGCCGAAGCGGCGATGCGTGCTGAGCTGACTTGGCTGGATGACGACGCCTTCATCGACTTGCATCATCCCGACGCACGAGGCCACGCTCTGATCGGCGCCGCGTTCGCGCGCAGCATCGCGACGACGCTCGACCTCCCGCCACCACGGCGGTTGCCGCCGCGGGGCTGGCCGAAGTCACTCGACCCGAGTCCGGCGATGCGTGCGCGCTATCTGCAGACCGCGGCGTGGCACCTCGTCCTCGCCAACGATCTGCGGCACGGCTATCGCCGGTCGCAGCAGGCGGTCGTCACCCGCGCGCGACGGCAGCTGGTGCCACTACGGCGCGCGCTCCAACAGCTCCCAACGGGTCCTGCGGCCGCGCTGCGTCCGAGAGTGCAGCGCGCTGCGCTGGTCGCCGCCGCGCTCGCGGGCGAGGTGGCCGAGGCCAGACGACTGCGAGACATCGTGTGGCGCGAGCACGATTGGTGCCAGGGACAGCCGCTCGCAACGGCGTGGATGCGTGACCGGGTGGCGGACGTGCTCGGTCCCGCCGCTGTGGCGCCCAGGCAGCCCCGCGCCGCCTGCTCGCCGTCGCCTCGTCAGCTGCTGCCGCGCTAGCTGCCGTGGCCCGATCCCGCTGAACCGAACGCCGGCTGATGGGCCCGCCGCGTTAGAACTCGACACCGGCGGGTCAAGCGTTATAACTTGCCGACGTGATTGAAGGCCATGGCTGACGGGCAGAGCTCGCGTCCAAGCGGCGTAGGGCCACTGCGATCACGACAATCATCTGGCGACGACGTGGACGTCAACATGAGCGCATGGCATTGAATTTCGGCCTCGACCCGACGCTGCTCGCGCAGCGCTTGCCGTTGTGGGCGCCAAGGGCGGTGAGCTACCTCGCCGGCGCGTTCGTGCTGGCTTGGGCCCTGGTTCGTGTCGCGCGGCCGCTGCGGCGCGTCGTGCGGCGACTGATGGCTAGCGTCCATGGCGCCGTTGGTCGCAGCGCCGGCCGCAGTCACGGTCCACCGATCGACGCCGCATTTTGGCGGGATCACGCGCCGCTCCTCGGTGTGTTGCTCGCGTTCACGGGTCTGGTCGTGATCGTGCCGGACTGGCTCCCCGTTCACGACCACAACAGCTTTGTCGCGCGCTCGGACTGCGCCCGCAGCCTTGTGTGTGACCAGGTCTCCCGCTCGTGGAGTCCGCCTGCGTTCCACTTGTATGGTCTGCCGCTGCGCTTGTTGCCATCATCCCCACTCGCGCGTGCCGGCCTCAGCCTCGCGTTCACTTGGCTCACGCTCGGGCTGTCGTATGCGGCCATGATCCGATTTGCCGTGCGCTACCTGAAGCTGCCACGCGCCCGCGCCCGCAACGCCGCTACCTGGGGCGTGGCGCTTATCGCGTGCCACCCGGCGCTGCTGCGTCTGACCGTCGCCGGCGACTTCTGGCCCTATAACCTCGCCGCGTTGTGGGGAGCGGCGTTCGCGGCCCTGCGTCACCGCGACTTGCGTGATCCGGTTGACGCGATGGCGGCTTGGGTCCTGCTCGGCGTCGCGTGCCTCGGCAACGTCGTGATGCTCACCCTCGCGCCGCTTGGGTTGCTGGCGTAC
This sequence comes from uncultured Myxococcales bacterium, assembly GCA_937910235.1. Lineage (GTDB taxonomy): Bacteria > Myxococcota_A > UBA9042 > UBA9042 > UBA9042 > UBA9042. The sequence continues at coordinate 31,407 of CALENB010000406.1, forward strand.
TGGGCGTGGTGGCGGCCGCGTCGCGCGCCAGCGGTTGACGCTGCCTCTGCCCAAGCCGCCGGATCGATGGCGGGCCGGGTGGCTGTCGCGGTGGTGGCGGGGTTGGTGATGACCTGGGTCGCGGCGTACGCCTGGAGCGCGGTCACCTCGCAGACCATCGATCTGGGCGCCCTGCCGGTGGCGCACCGCGGTGTCTGGCCGACGTTGGTGACGGTTGTGACCAATCACCTGTTGCTGCAGCCGGCCTACACGCCGCCCATCATCGCGCTGACCCTGCTGCTAGGGCTGTGGCTGTTGGCGACCAGCGCGCGACCCAGACGCGCTGCGCTGCCGCTGCTGTACGCGGTCTGGGTTGTGGAGTGGGCGCTGAGCAACGACGTCCCCGGGCTGGAGATCGGTTACCCGACGCGCTTTCTCAACGGACACGCCTCGTTTTTCTTGTTCGGACCGGTGATCGGGCTCGGCGCGGAGCGGCTTGTTCACTGGCTGCGCGATGCGTTGCCCCAACGCTTGGGTCTCGCCGTCACCCTGGTTGCGCTCGCGCTGGTCGCTGTGAGCTTCGCAGCGGCCGCCACAGAGTCGTGGCGGCTCCTACGCGAGCCGCGGATCTTGGGCACGGAGCTCGTCGCCATCGCCAAGGCGACGCCGCAGCTCCCCAGGCACACCGTCCTGCTGATCCCGCCCACCCGCCACGCCGCGCCATCGGGTGTGTCCTGGCCGCAAGATCCCATCGAGGCACAGTTTCCTGTTGGCGACTATCGCTATGCGTCTCGGATGGCCGGTCGTGTGCCGGCGCGCGTCGTTCGGCTCAACGATTGGACGCCGCAATCCTATCGACCAGGGGAGACGTTGCTGTACTTGGGCTCGACGCTGCGGACGTTCGACCAGGAAGAGATCCGCCGTGGCCGCGTTCCAGAGACGCTCCAAAGGCCTGAGTTGGCGGCGTTATTGCAGCGTTGGCGACTCGAGCCGGTGCGTACGTTCTCCGTGGCGACCGCCCAGCACCCGCTGGCCCGCATGCGGCTCGCCGCCGACCGTGTGCCCACTGTTGAGCTTGGATTCTATCGCCTGACGCCGCGGCGGCCCTGAGGCGCGGCCGCGTGTTCGGCCTCGATCATCGTTTCGTCCATGACGGTAGACCAGGCAGTCTCGCGAACAC
>CALENB010000407.1 GCA_937910235.1 uncultured Myxococcales bacterium
GGTGTCGCGGGCGTGTTCGCGCACTGGGGCTGGTGGGCCGGCGCGCTGGTCTGGGGCGGCATCGAGCCGATCGCCAAACGCATGGTTCAGGGGGAGTTGGCCGCGGTGCAGGGCGGCGGCACGGCGTCGAAGAAGTTGCTGATTGGTACGGTCCTTGAGGTCGTGTTGCTCACCGCAGTGGTTGGCATCATGACGATGACCCGACCGGGCAAGCTCTAGCCGCCCCCGTCGCCTAGCCCCATCGCATGTCCCCTGCCCCGGCCCTCCCTTCACTCACGGAACTTCGCCATGCCTCACGCCACCCCAGAACGATGGCCTGCCGACTGGCCCAGCCCCGGTGACATCGACCTCGCGGAACAGGACCTGCCGCACGCCTCTGCGACGACCGAGTGGTGGTATCAGAACTGCCACCTGACCACGCTCAGCGGCCGCAAACTCAGCCTGTTCTCGTCGTTTTTCCGCATCGTTGTCGGCATGGATGAGACCACCAAGGCACGCGTCCACGCGCACAGCCTGACGTGGGCCATCGCGGACGCTGACGGCAAGAAGCTGCACACCGTCTCCAAAGTCGACCAAGACGCGCCGCGCCTGGGCCTTGAGAAGCTGGATCGTGGTGAAGGCACAAGCGATCTGCGCCTGCGCCGCGCCATGCGTGAGGTCTTGGAGAAAGGTCAGGTGCCGTGGCCCGACCGGCTCTTCACCGCGCCGATTCATGTCAGCGACCGCCGCTTGGAGCTTGATTTTGCGGGCGATCGGCTCACTCGTCACGACAACGGCAGCTACCACGTAGAGCTGGAAGACCGCCTCACGGGCTGCGCCGCCAACCTCGTCATCCGTCCGCTCAAGAAGGCCTGCCGCCACGGTGACAACGGTGTCGTGAAGGCTGTGCAGGGCGAGGACATGTTTTACTACTTCATCCCGCGCTGCGAGGTGACCGGTACGATCCGCATCGCCGGTGTCGACGAGGTCATCGCGCCCGGCAGCACCGCGTGGGTGGACCACGAGTTCGGCCACCACGGCGCCGTTTCCGAGCCGAGCGGTGTGGCTTCAGATGGCGAGGTCGCGGGCAAAGATCCGTCCAAAGTCGACATCGCTTGGAACTGGATCTCGGTGCAGTTCACCGACAACACAGAGATTACGGCCTACGCGCTGCATGACCTGGTCAGCGACAGCACCGCAGGCGACTGGGCCGTGCACATCGACGCCGACGGCAACTGGCGCGGCCAGACCGACGCCGTGTTCACGCCGAGCGGGCTCTGGCGGTCGACCCGAACGTTCAACGAGTACCCCAACCACTGGCACGTCTCGGTGCCATCGGAGGGCCTGGAGCTCGAGGCGACGGTCGCGTTTGAGGACCAAGAGTTCATCACCTTGATCAGCAAGCCCGCCTTCTGGGAGGGCCGCGTTCACGTCACCGGCACACGCCACGGCGCGCCCATCTCGGGCACGGGCTACATCGAGCGCAGCGGTTTTGCGACCATCAGCGACCTCGACAGCTTCTTCAAATCCGTCGGCAAGGCCACGCGTGCCTCCGTTCAGGCGCTGTTGCCCTTCGATCCCAGCCGCAAGCTGATCCAGGACCTGGTGGCGGACGCGGACCGGCCTGACTGGATCCACGGCGTCGACACCGAGCAGTTTGTCGACACGATGATCCGACCGATCCGCGCTATCACCGATCGTGGTGGAAAGTCGTGGCGCAGCTATGCCGCCCTGGCCTGTTGCGATGTGGTCGGCGGCGACTCCCGCGAGTTCGCGCAGTGGCTGGCCATGCCCGAGCTGATGCACACCGGATCGCTGATCGTCGACGATGTGCAGGACCGCTCCGACGTGCGCCGTGGCGGCCCGACGTGTCACCTGGTGTACGGCGACGCCATCGCCATCAACGCCGGTACAGCCTGCTATTTCCTCGGCCAGAAGCTGCTGATGTCGGAGAACGTCTCGGCCCAGAACCGGCTGCGGTTGTACGACTTCTACTTCGCCGCGCTGCGTGCCGGTCACTCCGGTCAGGCGCTGGACATCGGGGGGATCGACGACCTGATGCCCGCGGCCGTCGCGACGGGGAACGCGGTCGCCGTCGAAGCGCGCGTGCTGGCGGTGCATCGGCTGAAGACGGCGGTTCCTGCGGCCAGCTTGGCGCGCATGGGCGCCCTGGTTGGGGAAGGATCGGAGGCGCAGATCGACGGGGTGGGTCGCTTCTTCGAGGCGGTCGGGCTGGCGTTTCAGATCATCGACGACGTGCTGAACCTGCGTGGCTTCAAGGGTGATCTCAAGTCACGCGGCGAGGACCTCGCCATGGGCAAGGTGACCCTGCCGGTGGCGCGCGCGCTGCCGCGGATGGACCGCGAAGGCCGCGAGTGGCTGTGGCGCGAGCTGCAGGCCAAACACCAGGATCCTGAGATGCTGGGCACCATGATCGCGCGCATTGAGGACTGCGGCGCGCTCAACGACTGCGAGCTTGAGGCGCGGCAGCTCGTGGATGACGCCTGGGAGAACCTCGACAAGCTCACCGAGCCGTCGTTGCCGAAGCTGATGCTGCGGGCGTTTAGCTGGTACGTGCTCGAACGGCATTACTAGCGCAGGCTGTGGCGTCGCCGCTCACACTCGCCGATCTCGCTAACGAACCGACGCTCGCCCACGCTCAGCTGCGCCAGTATCCTGGTCGCGTGCGGGGGAGCGCGCTTGGACCGTGGGCAGCGAACCTGAATCGTCGCCACGGTCCCGATGCGGCCGCGGCGATCCGCGCGCGGCTCGGCGTCGATGTCGCCACGCTGCCTGACGCGCCCACCGCCGAGACCTGGCTGGCCGGCGCGCTGCAGCTCGCCGCCACGGACGCGATCGTCGCTGCGCACTACGGCGGCGACTTGGTCGCTCTGGAGCCGTCCCTGCTCGACGACGTGCGACGCAACGTCGGGCGCGTCTCCAGGCTCGTCCTCCGTGGTCTCGGTCCGACACGGTTACTCTCTAACACCGCCAAGTTGCACGACAGCAGCTGGGACATCGGCGCAGCGTCGGCCAGTGTGACGCCCGGTTCGGCCACGATCCTGGTGCAGGGCTCCCCCCTCTTCACCTACCGGACGTGGCTCGCCCTGCAGTTGATGGCGCTGCGGGCGGCGATTGAACTGACCGGCCGCGAGGTGCACACGCGCCACGTGACGCGGTTAGCGACCGACCGGGCACAAATCGACGTGCGTTGGGGTTAGCAGCTGATTTGGGAGCTTCATGAGCCGCTCAGTCTCCATCGCCATCTTTCTGACCATCGCCACGGCGCTGTCGCTGCTGGTGCACCGCTATCTCTGGCTGCGTTTGGTCCGCGATCTCGGCCTAACAGCGCCCTGGCGGCAGCTCGCGACCGGGACGCTGGCGCTGCTGTGCGTCGGTCTCTTCGTCGGCCCCTTCGCCTCACGCGCCTTCGGGGGTCAAGCCGCGAGCTTCGGCGCGGCCGGCGCGTTTGCGTGGCTGGGGATGATGTTCCTCGTCGTCATGGCGCTCGGAGGCGTCGACCTGCTGAAGCTCGGCTTCGGGGCGTGGCAGCGGTGGTTTCCGGGCGCACCGAGCATGGGGGTGGATCCAGCGCTCGACGCCGCGATCGACACGGCGATCGACACGGCGATCGACACGGAGCGCCGGTTGTTTTTCCAGCGTGCGCTCAGCGGCGGCGCGGCGGCTGGCGCGGTGCTGGCCGGCGGCGCGGGCATTCGAGGCGCGACGCGGGCTCCCAAGGTGGCGCGTGTCGACGTGCACCTCGCGCGACTGCCGAAAGCGCTCGACGGCTTCCGCATCGTCCAGATCAGCGACCTGCACGTGAGCGCGACGATTCGGCGCGGTTACGTGGACCAAGTCGTGGCGCTGGCGAACGCCTGCAAGCCCGATTTGGTGGCGTTAACGGGCGATTTCATGGACGGCTCCGTCGACATGTTGCGCGACGACATGGCCCCCATCGCGGGGCTCGAGAGCACCCACGGCAGCTACTTCTGCACCGGTAATCACGAGTACTACTCCGGCGTGGAGCCGTGGCTGACGGAGCTGCGGCGGCTCGGTGTCGTGGTGCTGCGCAACGAACGTGTGCGCATCGCGGACGACCCTGAGAGCGGCCACGGCTTCGACATCGCGGGCATCGATGACTTCATGTCGGCCCGCTTTGGCGGCGGTCATGGCCCGGATCTACCGAAGGCGCTGCACCAACGTGATCCGAACCGCGCGGTGGTGCTGCTCGCGCACCAGCCAAAGGCCATCCACGAGGCGACGGATCTCGACGTCGATCTGGTGTTGTCGGGTCACACCCACGGCGGACAAATCTGGCCATTTGGGTACATCGTGCGCCTCGTTCAACCTTATGTCGCCGGCCTCCACACCCATCGGCGGGGCAAGCGCAGCTCGCAGATCTACGTCAGCCGAGGCACCGGGTACTGGGGGCCGCCGATGCGCATCGGCGCGCAGCATGAGGTCACGCTGCTCACGCTGCGCCACCTTGCCACGGCGGCCTAACCTCCCTCACCATCGGGTCATGACGTCAGGCCCGCCATGACCACCGACACCGCCAACCCGTCGCTCCAACGCGCCACGCCACGCCTTTTGGCAGGGGTGGAGCGACGCCGCAACGACGACAATGAGCTCGTGCTGCTGAGCGCGAGCGGCCACCACGTGATGGGGGTACACCGCGAAGAAGAGCCGATCGTAGCGCTCATAGACGGGCTGCGCTCGGTCGAAGCGCTGGTGCGTAGCGGTATGCAAGCGACCCCGGCGGTTCGCGCGATGGCGACGCTGGCGGTGCTGCGGCGGCTGCAAGCGGCGGGTCTGCTCGAAGGGCTCGACGCGGTCGAGGGCCACCTGTTCGAGGGCCACCCTTCCCGACTCGCGCGCCTAGCGCGCGCATGGGATCGACGTATTCCGGTGCCTGTCCTCGGCAAGCTGCTGGTGGTCGGACGGCCACTCGGTCGCGCCACGCTGAAGCTACTGCCCTGGATCGCGGCGCCCCTGCTCATCGCTGGGCTCGTCGCGGCGGGTGTCAGCGGGCGCTGGTCGCAGCTGCTCGCGCCGATGGATGGCGCCGATCTCGTCAGTGAAGCGCTGTTCGCTTGGGTAGCCCTGACGCTGACGCTGTCGTGGCGCGGGCTCTGGCGTGGCCTGTCTTTTGCGGCGCTCGAGCTGCCGTTGCCGGCGGCAGTGGTGCGCATCATGCCGCCGTTCATCTTCGGCGACATCGACGACCGAGACCGGCGCTCCGCGAGTCGTGAGCAGCGCCTCCGAATCGCCAGCACGGGCCTCGCAGCCACGGCGATGGGCGCTGGCCTAGCGATGCTGGCGTGGCTCTGGTTCGATGTGGAGGACCCGCACCTGCGACTGCTCGCCGCCGTCGCGCTGTATGCGACCCTGGCTGATGCTGCGCCGTACGGCCGGGGTGACGGCTTTCACCTCATCGGGATCTTAACCAGCATCCCCGATCTTCGGCGCCGTTCCACCGCGTTTTTGCTGCGCCGGTCCCTGCGCAACCTGCTGCGCAGCGAGCCGGTGACGCCGCTTGAGCAGACCTACCTGACCGTCGCGAGCGCTTGGCTCGGCCACGCCCTGCTGAGCCTGTTTCTGCTCACGTCCTATCTGCTCCCCGGCACGCTGCGGGCTGTCGCCCACGCCGCCCGCGTCGGAGCTGACCTCGGCGGTCTGCCCGGCATGGTGATGGTGCTCATCGGTCTACTGATGGTGCTGCTGACCGGCCTGCTGGTGACCGGGCTGCTGCTGATCGTCGGCGGCGCCGTGCAACAGCTGATGCGACGCCCCCAGAGCACCCCTCCAGCCCAGTCCCAGCGTGTCGGCGAAGACGCGTCGACGTTAACCGCCGAGCTAGCCAAGGTGCCGTTCCTAGGCGCGCTTCCGGCGCAAGAGCTGAGCACCCTGGTCTCGGGCATGCGCCGTGAACGTCACGACGACAGCGCGGCCATCGTGCGTCAGGGTGAGCACGGCGACCGGTTCTTTTTTCTGCACAGCGGCAGCGCCGATGTCATCTACGAGGAGGAGTCCGGGCTCCAGCACCGGGTTGCGCGCCTCACGGAAGGTGACTTTTTCGGCGAGATCGCGCTGCTGGAGTCCGTGCCGCGAACCGCCACGGTCATCGCGCGCGGTGAATGCGAGGTGCTGACGCTGGACCGGGAGACCTTTGTGGCGCTGGTCGAGCACAGCCGCTTCGCACGCGAGGCGATCCTCGATCAGGTGCGCAACGCCGCTTTTTTGCGACAAGTACGCGTGTTCTCCCATCTCGGCGCGAAGTTGATGGCCCTGTTGCTCGACGGCGTCGTGGTGCTGCGAGTCGGCGCGCAGGAGACCATCGTCCGCGAGGGCGACGACGGCGACGCGATGTATGTGATCCGCGAAGGCCGCTGCGAGGTCGCCCGCACGGCGGACGCGAGCGGT
>CALENB010000408.1 GCA_937910235.1 uncultured Myxococcales bacterium
GCCGTGGCCTAGCTCGTGAAAGAGGATGGAGAAGCTCAAGATGACCATCACGCCGATGCCAAGCGCGGGGCTCTGCTTGAGCGCACCCCAGGCGATGAAGGCCATCAGCACAAGATGCATCACCGAGACGCTGATTGGGATGCCGGCGATGGAGAACACCGGTCGAGAGGTTGGGCTACCGTACAAGTGACGCTCCTGGGCGGCGATTGCCGCGTCGGCTCAGGATAGGTGACCGCATCATCTGGGCAAGGCGACCCGGAGAAACAGGGCGTCGTCGCCACGATGGGCCTGAACGGCGGCTCACTTGGCTTGGTCGCGGGCGCGGAACAGACGCAGCGCCGGCTCCAGATTGAGCCACCCAGCGGGCTTGCGGCGCGGTCGGCCGAGGTCAGCGCCACGCGCTGGTCGCCCGGAATTATGAGCTCCCAGCGGATTGCCGGGATCTTCTGCGCGCGGTGGCGTGCCCAGCTGGCGCTCTTCCTGGGGCTTGGCCGCCGCTTTGTCAGCCGCCGCTGCGCCCTCCCCAACACGACCCGCCGCGCGGATGACCGGCATGTTCACCGGCAAGTCGAAGTGACCAGGCAACGTGAACGCACGCGGCGCCAGCATGGGCTCGGGCTCCCCCATTCGTCGCGCGCTTGGTCGCTGCTTCGTCTTCGGTGTCGGGTCCGGCGCGGCACGTTCCGGCCGGGGAATCGTCAGCTTGCGTCGCCTGCGCTTGGGCTTCTTGTGCGCCTTCGGGTCCGCCAGGGCCTCCAGATCGGGGGACCACAGCTCCAACAAACCGTCGAGGCTGAGATCGAGCGTGCTGCTCGGTCCCAGGCCGATCAGCTCCAGGTGCGCATCCATCGCACGCACGATCGCCTGATCCCGCGCCAACTCGACCTTCGTCGGCGGCGGCCACTTGGCCTTGTGCGGGTTGCGAAACACCTGCCAGTGGTCGCGCTGGTAGATCTTGTGCCACGTGCGTAGCCCCAACTCCCAAGTGCCGGTGCGTTCGCTGAGGCCGCGGAAGAGCACCACATAGTCGTAGTACTTGCCGTGTGGCTTCATGCCAAACGTGGTGTGATCGTACCAAACCGGCGCCGGCATACTCGCCTCAGGCCTTGTGATCACGGGCTTACTGCTGGAATCGGCGAAGCTGTAGGGCACATAGCCGCCGCGAAAGATGCCGTAGTACTCGCCGATATTGGAGAAGATGCGCTCCTCCAACCACTGACTCTGGCGCTTCATGCGCAGCGTGAGCACCGAACGGTTCGGCGGAATGGTCTGAAACGCCTCGCGGATCGAGCCGAACTCCGTACGCGCCAGCATGAACACACCGCTGGTGTAGATCGGCATCATCACGCTCGCCACGAGCATCGCGATGGTCCCGAGCCACACCCGCAGTCGCACATGACGCGCAGGCAGCAGCGGGCACACGGGCAGGGCGATGACCGCCAGGATCGCCAGCACCTCCACCAAGCGGAAGTTCACGCCATACAGGATAATCGGCCGGTTGAGATGTTGCGGCAGGATGAAGTAGGCCGCCGTCACCAGCGCGAGCACCCAGCCGATGTAGCTGGTGCCATGCACGTCACCCGCCGGCGCTGTGGTGGCTCGCACAAACACACGGCTCACCTCTGCGAACGTGCCGTGCTCCGGCCAGTGCACGTCCTTGTGGCTGGCGTCGTCGAGCTCACGCAGCTGCGCTTTCGTGACCGTGATGCGTGACCGCTTGACCGCGCCGAGCACCCACAGGCCAAAACCAAGCAGCCACGTGCTGCTGATCAGCTCGCCCTGCCGCCGCAAAATCAGGTCTTGGATGCCCCTGATGTGGATCGGCTGCTCAGAGAACCGGTTGAACATGTGGTCGAAAAGCTGGCTCACGCTGGCCAACGGCGTGAGGTGCTGTCCCGAGTAGATCCGGGCTAGCCGGTCGAACCAAGTCGCCCCGTGCAGCGCGACCTGATCGGGCGTCTTGACCCCGTCGGCGAACACGAAATAGCTGAGAAACCAGGGCAGCAGCACCGCGATGCTCGGCAGCACGATCGCCACCTCGCGCAGACTCCAGCTGATGCCGCGCAGCCAACCTTTTCGCAGGCCAAACACCAGCGCGAGCAAGGGCAACAGCGCCAGACTGACGCCCCAGAGCAGGTAGTGCGTGACCGCGAGGAAGACCAGCAGCGCGCTCACGACCGCGCCACCACGCCACGACGGTCTGCGCAGGAAATGCACGTGCGCGGCGAGCACCAGCAAAAACACCGGGATGCTCATGAGGTAGTTGAAAAACCCCATGAAAAAATCGCTGTTCAGCATCCAAGGGAACACGCCGAGCACGAGCCAGCGGTTGTGGTGGACGGCCTTGAGCAGGGCGTGTGTGGCGAGCGGGATGCCCAGCAGACAGGCGCTCAGGACGAGGCGGTTGGCCTGCTCCACATCCGTGATGTACTGCAGCCAATCGACGGCCTTGTAGTACGACAGGTAGGGCACGATGGCGTGCACTTCCTTGTAGTGGTGCTGGTAGAGCGGGTTGCTGCTGAAATCGTGGATGATCTTCATGAGGTGAAGATGGGACCCAGCGTCGAGGAGCGGCAGCAGATCGGAGATCCAGACGGGCGCGATGCCGAACAGGCTCAGGCAGACAAACAGCGTCCAGTAGCTTACGTCCCAGCGTTGCGCGGCCGTGGCGATGGCCGGTTTGACCAATGGCGCGAGCTCGGGAGCGGGTCGGGCGGGTGAGGACGGGCGGCGCGTCGAGGGCACAGTTGGGCTCCGGTGGGGCTGTGGAAAGCCGGTCCCTCGGCTTTGGCGGGCCGGAGTCTAGCTTGGCTTGGGCGGTGGGGCTAGAGGGGCGTCAATGGGATTGGTTGCAGAGGCGGCATCGCGTGGCGTTGGCGGGATTGACAAGGTTCAGCGCTGCGGTCAAAGTCCGCGGCGTGTTGCGGGCATAGCTCAGTTGGTAGAGCGCCAGCTTCCCAAGCTGGATGTCGCCGGTTCGAGTCCGGTTGCCCGCTCCAAGTTCCGGTCTAGATGAACCCGGCCTCACTTCGGTGGTGCCGGGTTTTTTTCGGCTCTACAACCGCTGCTGCGCCAGCGCCCACGCCAGCGATTTCGCCGTAAACACGGGCCGGAACTCCGGGTAGTGCCCATTTCCGGCCATCCGCCAGAACCGCACGTCGATACCCGGCGCGCAGCCGGCCGTGTACCGAAACACCTCCGTCTCATCGGCAACGCCGTCGTCGGCGTGCTCCAGCTTCACAGCGTCGGCGCCCCAGCTGCTCGGCGTGCAGCCGGCGCGCTGGCCCCAACGCGTCAGCATCGTCCGTGCGCTTGGCGCGTCTTCGTCGCCGTCGATGGGCATCACGTCGTCCAGCTGACCGTGCACTTGCAGCAGGCTCACCGGCAGCTTGGCTTGGCACACCGTCGGGTCGAGGTGGCCCGATCCGGCGATGCTGACCACCGCGGAAAAACGGTGCGGCGCCTCGCACGCCAGCCGATAGGCCATGAATCCGCCCGCCGAGTGCCCCAGCAGCGCCACGCGCTTTGGGTCGATGCGCACCTTGGTCGCGAGCTCGTCGAGCAGGCCCAGGAGGTAGCCAACGTCGTCCACGCCCGTGTCGTCCCAGTCGCAGCAGGAGTCCGTGGCGTTCCAGAAGGGCGAACCGTCGGAGTCGATGAGGCCGTCGGGGAGCACGAGCACAAAGCCATCGGTGTCGACGCGCTCGGTGACGCGGAGCCAGTCGTCGAGGTCCTGCGCGAGGTAGTCGTAGCCACCGAGCAGGATGACCACGGGCCTTGGGGATTTGGCGGCGTAGTCTTTAGGTACACGCACGGCGGCGGGTCGCTTGCCGCCGACGGTGCTGGGCGGCGGCAGCGGCCATGACAGCGCGGCGTCGCCTTGATCTTGGTCTGTGCCGACGTCTCCGGCGGCGTCGTCACCTACAAGTGCGTTGGAGGGCGCGTCCGCCGCCGCGGTGTCCTCGGCGACCGCGTCACCGGCTGCGATGGCCGGCGCGGGTCCGCTGCAGGCCGCTGCGCCGTAAAACAGGGTCAGCAGCGCGATGTGGCGAGCTTGGCTTTGGCGCGTAGCGGCGCGCGGCTTCGGTGTGTTCATGTCCCAAGTCCGCTGGCGGCGCGACCGCGCCGATCAGCGACGGGAGCGACCACGGTAGCGACCGGCCCGGTTGTAGTGGCGGACCTTCGGATGGCGCCGAGAGCCCGACACCGTCGTCTTGCCTCGGTATCGCCCGCTGCGGTCGTAGTGCCGCACGGTGGTCCGACTGCCAGACTTGCGGACGGAGCTGCGGCCCGTGTAGCGACCGCTGCGGCCGTAGTGCCGGGTCGTGCTGGCGCGTCGGTTGGTGGCGCGGTGAACGCTTCGTCCCTGGTACCGGCCGCTCCGGCCATAGTGCCGAGTGGCGCTGCGCGATCGGCTGGTCGAGCGATGCACGCTGCGCCCAGAGTAGCGACCGCTGCGGCCGTAGTGCCGCGTCGTCGACCGGCGTGGACTTCGGGCGACAAGGCGGCTGCCGTGGGCGATGCGCAGGGACCGCTGCGTCTGGCCGTCCCCAATGTCGCCGTCAGGCCATGTAATCCCGGCCCCGCCATCGTCCTCCACAGCGCAGAGGGATAACCCAAGCGGGACGAGGGCAGACGCGTCCTGTGCTTGGGCGGGAACAGAGAGCGCCGCGGTGGCGCAAAACAACGTGAAGCAGGCGCCCCACGTTCGTGTCTGATGCGTCGTCATGATGGCTCCAAGATCGGTGTTTTTCGCTGCGTTTCAGGAGGCTACGCCCGGGTCTTTGCGTCTGCAAGGCCGATTGGTTCATCCGCGGCTTGAACCTATCAGGCGTGGCCGTGCGCTCGCGTTTGGCGAACGCTGCGGCCTTGGTCATCGTTTCGTCCACCACGAAAAAATCAGCGACCGAACAGAAGCATCCAGCAGGTCCGGGACGCCGAGCCGTTCCGGCGCACCCAGCGCATGAATTGGGTGCGGCTCTCCGGCGACGACGGCCAGGGCCACGACGGGGCCACGGCGGGGCCACGACGGGGCCACGACGGGTCCACGACGGGTTAAAACCCGACGCTATC
>CALENB010000409.1 GCA_937910235.1 uncultured Myxococcales bacterium
TCCAGCGCGGGTCGTGGACGACTCTCCATCAACAGGTGGGCGAGGCTCGTGATCAACACCCGCGCGTCGATCCGGTCCGTGCGTCTGGCTGCGGATTCGATGGCCTCAGTCACCTTCACCGGCGACGCCTCGTTCACGAACCGATTGAGCACCCGCATGCGCACGTCGGGCTCGGGCACGTTGGAGAGCAGCCGCTGAATTCCCCCCATTCCAACCTCCCGAGGCCCCCCGCCACAACGCGCCTCCGCGCTCACGCTCATGCGCGCACCCTAGCGCAGATCGACCTCAAGTGACGTCGTGCGGCCTGCGCGAATCCGCACCTTGAACGTACGCACAAGCTGCTTCCGCTTGTTCTCAAGCACGACGACATGCACGCCCGGTCGCGCAGGGAAGGCGAGCACCGGCGTCTTGTTGGGCAGCTCGACGCCGTCGAGTTTTACTGTGGCGGTCGGGACGCTGTCGACGTAGAGGTATCCGGGCCCCTGAGCGCCGGTAGTGCCGTGGTAACCGATGTGACCCACCCGACCGATGACGGCGGCGCGAACGACGTTGATAAACCGGGCATATCGCGGGTCGGCGGCGCGGTACGGTGCCGCCACCACGACCGTTTTTTCGATCCCGCCATGGCGATACGAGAGCTCGTAGATGGGCACACGAGAGCGGTCGGGCCAGCGCCGCTCGTCGTCCACATTCTTAGCGAGATGCACCGGCTTGACCGGGGGGAGCAGCCCGGCGGCGTCCACCCGCTTGAGTTCGGCAAAGACGGCGCGGAGGCGGTCCCGAGAGACCAGCTCGGTTCGGATGACGGCGTCGCGACGCCCCATCATACCGCGCAGGTGCGACATGACGCCGGCGTCGCCACGCGCGGTGATCTCGTAGGCGACGTATTGAAACGGACCCGGATTTGCGCGGAGAAAGACCCGCGCCCACGCCCCCTGCAGACCGTCCTGCGCCGGAGCCGCTGGACTCGCCACGGCGGCCTCCAGCACCGCCGGCAGCGGCACGCGCCGCCTTGTTCGCGACTGCGCAACCCGCGCCGTCGCGACACGCCGGGCCGTGTCCGCTGGCGACACAACAGGCGCAGGCGCCACCGCCGGGCTGGCGCACGCGGAGACGAGCACGCACCAGGCCGTCAGCGCCAGCGTCCGGGCCCACACAGTCGATCGGGTCATGGCGCGGTCTCCTGACGGTCATCACCGGCTGGCGCGGTCGCGTTTGGCTCAACCAGCTGCAACACGCGCTCCACGACGTGCTCGGTCGCTGTAAGCAGGGGTGAGATCGCCGAAAAATCACAATGTTCGTCGACATGACGCGTCACCTGTCGCGACCGCAGCCGCGCGATGACCGGGACTTTCTGCATCTCTTTTTGCATGCGCAGGCCCAGATGTAGATTCACGGCGTCGTGATTCGTCATGGCGAGCAGGATGGACGCCGACCACGCCGAGGCGAGGTCGAGGGTGTCGTCGAGGGTCGCGTCGCCAATGACCACCGGGATGTGCAGCGCCCGCAATCGCTGCACGTTTGGCGCGTCCGCGGCGGCTTCGATCACCACGACGTTGTTGCCACGGCCATGCAACAGCTCGGCCACGCGGGCGCCGAAGCTGCCCGCGCCGACAACCACGATGTGGTTCGTCATCCGCACCGACACCCGCACAAAGAGCGAGCCAAGCCGTCGCGTCAGCAACCAGTCCGCCATCAGGCCGACCATCGCTGCCGTGAAGCCGGCGCCCAGCAGCATGACGGTCATCCCCACGGCCTTGGCGAGAGTCGACGCATCCCGCAGCGCGATGTCGCCGTAGCCCACCGCCAGCGCGGTCGTCCAGACGAAATAGGTCGCGTCAAAGAAGGTGAGATGCAGCGAACGCGCGAAGAACCACGACGTCGGGATGAGCATCGCGACAAACGCCGCAAACACGGACCAGAACAAGGCGCTGGGCCGAGGCGTGACGCCGCGGAGCAGCTGGCGGATCATCGCGACGACGGCGACGATGCCATCAACCGGCGGGTTCATGCGGTGTAGCGCGAGGCTAGCGGTGGCGGGAGCGGCAATAGACGCGAGGCTGAACACCTCGACGTTTGCCACGGTCTCAGCGACGAACGTCTGCAGCATGGTGTCGGACAGCCGGGCCATCAGGGGCAGCGCCGGCGCCATCGCTCGGGCTGCGATCGCGGCGTCCAGGTTGACATTGTCGTCGTCCGCGCAGAGCACGAGTCCACGCGCGTTCGGCAGGTCAAACTGCTCAAGCTGAAAGACCCAAGGCGCGGCGCCCTCAACAACGACGACGCCAGCCTGCTCAAGGCGCGCGCCGCTCATCGCGATCTCATTGCACTCACACAGCACCGTGACAGGCAGCCCGTGCGTCGCCAACGCCTCGGCGATCGCGACACCAAGCGGCCCCATGCCGGCGACGATGACGGGCGACTGCTTCACCCGCGCGCAGGTTCCACCGCGGCGACGGCAGCGGCCTCATCCACCAGGCCACCAGCGACCAACGTGGCGAGGATCTCGCCATCGGTCAGCGTGAGGTCGCTCGACTTCGCCCGATCCCAGATCGCGGTCACGCGGGCGTCTGTGATCTCCAAGTCGTGCTCGTGCAGCCAGAACTGGATGTTGGACTTGCCGGAGTAAAATCCAATGTCGACGCGCTGTTTGCAGCCAAAATCGGAGGCCGGCACGGACGAATACACACGGTCGGCCAAGTCCTTGCGGCCAGCTCGAAGCGCCTTGATCACGGCCGCAGCGTGCACCCCTGTCGCCGTCCGAAACGCGTCAGACCCGAACACCGGATAGTTGTAGGGAACCGGAACACCATAGGACGACGAAACTTTCTCGACGTATCCGCGCAGCGGCGTCAAGTCGCGATCGATCACGCCCAGCAGCTTCAGGTTGATGAGCAGCTGGTCGATGCTGGCGTTGCCGACGCGCTCGCCGACCCCGATACACGTGCCGTGCACCCGGTCGACGCCGTGTTCCAGGGCGAACAGATTGAGCGCGAGGGCCAAGCCGCGGTCGTTGTGGCCGTGCCAATCGATTTTGACGTGCTCTGCGCCCCAAGATTGCAGCAAAGACCGCGTGAAATTCAGGAGATTGTGCAGCCCATCGGGGGTCGCGTGTCCCACGGTGTCGGTCAGCACTAGGCGAGTGGCGCCGTGCTCGATGGCGGTCGCAAACAGCCGGCTGAGCGTCTTCGGATTCGCGCGAATCGTGTCTTCGGTCACGAATGAGAGCGGACAACCGTTGCTGACAGCGAGCGTCACTGCCTCCCGCACAAAGCCCGTCATCCGCTCAATGTCCCAACGCTCGACGAGCTGCCGAATGGGAGAGCTGCCGATGAACGCACAAATCTCGATCGCCATTCCGGTTTTCTGAGAAATATCGAGGATAGCTTGAATGTCATTCGAGTGCGTACGAGCAGCGACGTTGGGCACCACCTTCATGTTGCAGTCGCGGGTCTCCTCGACCAGCCGAGTCACGTCTTCGACCGCGCGTGGGCCGGCTCCAGGCAGGCCTACATCGGCGTACTCGATGCCGCACCGCTCGATGTAGTGCAGGATCTCCAGCTTGTCCCCGATCGAGGGGTTCCGCACCGACGGTGACTGAATACCGTCGCGCAGGGTCTCATCCATGAGCGTAAAACCGCCCCGAATGGCGGGTGTAAAGTGCTTCAGCTCATTCCAGTCGTAGATGAGATCCATGTCCTCATCAACGGTCGGGGTCGCCATGACTCTCCTCCTCTGCGTGTGCGCCGGCCGCTCCACGATGCGCTGCGTCTACTTGGACTTTGGCGTGGTTGTCGGTGGTGGCTTCTGCGCGCCAGCTTGGCGAACGCGCACTTTGCCACCCTTCATCTTCCGCTTCTGCGTCGATTTCGCCTTCGGATCCGCCTTCGGATTGGGCTGCACAGACGGTCGCAGCGGCGCGATGATCTTGCCCCGGTCGCCCCACTCAAACGTCCAGGTCTCGGCGCCGAACGTGAGCTTCGTACGCTGAAAGAGCTGCATGGTGCGGCCGCGACGCAGCGCCGTACCGGCCACGAGCGTGCCGGTCGTGCTGCGCAGGTCTTTGACGACGACGACCCCCTTCTTGTGGCTGATGCTGGCGTGTTTCTTTGAGACCGTACTACCCGAAATGACGGCGCCAGCCTTGGGGCTCGTGCCCACGACGACGAGCGGCGTGTCGAGCGGCAGGCGGGTCTTGCCGTCCGCGGACACGAGGTACCCCCACGGCGCAGCTAGCGCGACGGCCGGCAGCAGCAGGGTGATCACCACCACGGCCGCGCGCTGACTGGGAGACAGCGGGCGAGCTGGATTGGGCGAGTGCAGAGTCATGGCTCCTCCTACGTGTCGAAATCGCAACGGGCAGGTTGGGACTCCCTGCACCGGGGGTCAAGCGTTGCGTTGTCCGTCGACCAGCGCTCGCACGTTGGCGACAAAGCTGTCGGGCGGCGCTGCGAGCTCGAATCTGTCGATCGCGCAGACGGGTCGAGCGCCCTGCACCGCGTTGAGCGCCGCTGCCCATCGCACCGTCCCGAGCGCCTCCGGTCGGAGTTGCAGCGGCCGCACGCGGTGTCCGGCGTCCCTGAGCAGCTGCAGGGTCGTGCTGGGAAGCGCGGCCGTCTCAAAGCCCGGGCTGCCGAGGGTGCCGTCCTCGAAACCGAACACGAGGGCCGACGTGCTCGCTTCACTGATGCAGCCGGCGACGTCGAGCAGGATCACGTCGTCCCATCCTGCGGCGACGGCGCGCCGCACGGCGGCCAGATCGGAGGCCAGGGTCACGCGCTTGGTTCGCGCCAGCGGATCGTCGGGGTTGCGCAGCTTTGGTCCGATCGCCATCCGGGCCGCCGGGCGAATCCGCATGACGGCAGGTCGCGCGTCGATCCACAGAGATGCGGCGTCCGGCGCGAGCATAGGCGCGTCAGGCCCGGTGGCTGCGAGGGTCAGGCGCACGCGCCACCAATCCGCGTCATCCGTGTGTGGCAGCTGCGTCAAGGCGGTCAGGAGTTGCCGATCCAGCGCGTCGTCGCCTGGCCACGGCAGCTGAAACCTGCCGGCACCCTCGGCGAATCGGGCGCGGTGCAGCCGCCAAAGGGCTGGAAGCCGCGTCGCGCCACGCCGGACGAGGAGCGTCTCGTAGACAGCCTCACCGAACCAGAAACCGCGCGGGATCCGCGGCGCGACACCGCCGCCGAGCGCATCGCCGGCGCCGTGGTCTTCGCGGTCGATCGTGTCGAGCGGCGATGTCCGCGCGCCGTCCAACCAACTGTGAATCATGGGTCACGTCCCTCCGGCCTCTCCGGCCTCTCCGGCCTCTCCGGATATCGGAGTCGCCTGGGTCTACCCCAGCCCCGCCACGCCACGTAGCGCCGCGTCGGCTTTCAGACAGGTCTCTCGCCACTCCGCTTCGGGGTCCGAGTCTGCGACAATGCCAGCGCCAACATCAAAGCGGGCGCGCAGACCGCGCTGCAGGACGCCACGAATCCCAACGGAGAGGTCGACAGTGCCGTCGGGAAGCCACACACCGACGGCCCCGCAATACGGGCCTCGCCGCCGCCCTTCGAGCGCTGAGATAGCGCGCATGGCGGCGATCTTGGGGCATCCCGTCACCGAGGCAGGCGGCAACGTCGCCCTGAGCAGATCCGAAGCGCGGACGGACGCTGGCAGCGTCGCGTGGACCTCACTCTCCAGGTGCCACAGCGTTCGATAGCCCACAGCTTCGAGCAACGTCGGTACGCAGACGCTGCCAAGGGTGGCGACGCGCGCGAGGTCGTTGCGGACCATGTCGACGATCATCGTATTCTCGGCCCGTTCCTTAGCGCTCTGGCACAGGGCGCGGCGATTGGCGGCGTCCTCGCGCGGGTCCGCGTCGCGGCGCGTCGTACCCTTGATCGGACGACTCCGCACCAGCGCCGTGCCGGAGGGAGCTGGCGTGACGCCGAGGAACCGCTCCATCGAGAGGGAGAAATAGCGCCAGTCGTCGAACTGCATCGCCATCGCAAAGGGTACGGGTTGTGGCTGGAGCAGGCGGCCAAGCACCTGCGCCAGCGGCCCCGTGCCGAGCTCTGCGGGCGCTGCCGTCTCAAACCCAACGCTGAGATTGAGTTGGTAGTAGCGTCCCTCGCCGATGGCCGCCAGCGCGGTCTTCACCAGCGCGAGGTAGGACGCGCGCTGGCGCACCAGATCGGCAGGAGGCGACGCGGCCGGGGCGTGGCAGCGACCGCTGATCGGCGCGGTCGGCGGCAACGGGCGCCAACAATCCGGCTCAAATGCGACAAGCGCGGCGTCCGGTGGCCTGCTGAGACCAGCGCTGCCGCGTGACGTGGTGCCGTAGCGCGGGCGACCGTCCCCCGCGTCAGGGGCCGCATCCATGCGGCCGCCGAGCGGTAGCCCCTCGAGCGCAGCGCCAATCTCATACCCGACATAGCCTGCCACGACGAGGCC
>CALENB010000410.1 GCA_937910235.1 uncultured Myxococcales bacterium
GTGGCAACTCAGCGCGTTGAGCAACGACGACTTACCTACGTTAGAACGGCCCACAAACGCGAACTCTGGCGGGCCCTCGGGCACGGCGTCTGGTGTGCTGACCGAGTCCACAAAGTGGGCGCCGCCCTGCGCTGGTGGCGCGGCTTTGGGTGGTTGGTTCGACTTGTTTGGCCGGACGCGCGTCGCTCGTGGCGGCGGCGCGGCTGCTACCGGCGCGCCGCGGGCGGCAGGCGTGCCTGCAGGTCGACTCCGGGTTCCGGGCCCAACCCTGGGCTTGCCGCCCTTCGGCTCCGCTTTGGCCGCGGATTTGCCGGCGCTTGGACCCCGCACGGTGCGATCGAGGCGACGACCGCCGGTCGTCGCTGGCTTGTCGCTAGGTCGGGCCTTACGCGGGCCGCTGCCACTGCTCGGTTTGCCACTGCTCGGTTTGCCACTGCTCGGTTTGCCACCGCTCGGTTTGCCACTGCTCGGTTTGCCACGGCTGGCCTTGCCGCCGCCGGCCTTGCTGCCTCCCGCTCTTCGCCCCCCAGCGCTCACGCGGCCCCCGAGGTGCGAAACAGCGTGGCCATCACCTGCGGCTTCTTGCCGGTCTCCCGCTTGAAGAAGCGACGCGTGAACAGCCGCACCTCCTCCTGCAGGCCCTCATGATCCAAGATATCCAGCCGGTCGATGTAGGGGACGAGGGCGGCCTCCAACTTCTGCACGAGACGCCCGCCATCGGTGTAGACGCCGCGGGTGTCGAGGTGCACCTGGGTCGGCGCATCGCCTATCGCGACGCAGACCGAGATGGCGCCGTCTCGCGCCAGATCCACGCGTTGTCGAACACCGAGCGTGTCCCGCGTGCCGGAGTGCATACCGTCGTAATACCAGGGCGTCAGCTCGATCTGATCGACGACGTGTGCGCCCTTCTGATCGACCTGCAAGACGTCGCCGTTCTCGAACACACAGACCCGCTCGATGCCGCAATCCTCACCGAGATCGGCGTGATCCTCGAGGAACGTGCGTGTGCCGTGAACAGGCGCGAAGATCTTGGGCTTCACCCAGCGCAGCACGTCTTCTAGCTCATCGTGTGCGGCGTGGCCCGACGCGTGGATCGGCCAGGGCGCGTCGCGGTGAAAGACGTGAGCGCCGGCGCGCGTGAACCCGTCGATCATCTGATGGATCTCACGCAGGTTTCCCGGAATGGCGCGCGCAGAGAGGATCAGCGTGTCGTCCTCGTGGATCTTCACCCGGTGCGCGCCCGCCGCGATGCGGCCCAACGCGGCCCGCGGCTCGCCCTGCGTGCCGGTGCACACAAACAGCAGCTCATGATCCGCGTAGTTGCCAATGGCCGAGTCGCTGATCAGGGGACCCGAGAAATCAAGGTTTCCGCCCCATTCTGTGGCGACCTCGAGGTACTTGTGCAGCGACCGGCCGAGCAGACAGACCTTGCGCCCCGTCTCGCGGGCGGCGGCGAGCACGCCATGGAGGCGGTACAGGTTGGACGAGAACAGGCCGATGAAGACGCGCCCCGGCGCCTCGGCCATCGCGTCGCGCAAGCCGATGGCGACCTCAGCCTCCGAGACCGTGCGGCCGGGACGCTGGATGTTGGTGGAGTCAGCCATCATCAACAGGACGCCTTCTTTGCCAAACGCACGGTAGCCGGCTTCGTCGAACCGCGTGCCGCACGGCAGCCCATGGTCGATTTTGAAGTCGCCCGTGAACAGCACGTTGCCGACCGGCGTGCGAATCGCGAGGCTGACGCAATCTGGGATGGAGTGCGTGACGCGCAGAAAATCGATGGTGAACGGCCCAAGCTGTAGCTGCTTTCCAGGCGTGGTCTCGCGCAGGCAGCTGATGTCGAGCTTGTGCTCCGCGAAACGCGCGCGGACCAACCCCAACGTGAACGCAGTGCCCCAGATGCGGACGTCGTGGCGCATGCGCACGAACGGCAGCGAGCCGATGTGATCTTCGTGGCCGTGGGTCAGCACCACGCCGTGAAACTCGCCTTCCAGCCGATCGAGTACGTCAAGGCACGGCAGCACGAGGTCGACACCCGGGGAGGCTTTGTCCGGAAACATGACCCCCGAGTCGAGCATCAGCCAGTGACCGTCGCAGCCGATGAGCATGTTGTTCATGCCGATCGCGCCAACGCCGCCGAGCGGCAGCATCGTGATCTTGTCAGCTGGCGCGCGAATTCGAGCGCCCACGGGCACGCCCTGCTTGTCAGGCCGGTTGGTTTTGGATTTTGACGCTTTCTTCTTCTTTTTCTGGTCTCGCATGGGTGCGTTCAGCCTCTGCGCAGCACCATCGCGATCCCTTGGCCGCCACCGATGCAGGCGGAGCCAAGCGCCCACTCCTGGTCACGGCGGCCGAGCTCTCGGGCGAGGTGCAGCATGATTCGGGTGCCGGTCGCGCCGAGCGGATGCCCGAGGGCGATCGCACCACCATTTGTGTTTGTTTTGGAACGGTCCAGCCCCAGGTCTTTCTCGACGGCTAGGTACTGCGGCGCGAACGCCTCGTTGACCTCGACGAGGTCCATGTCGGCGACGGTCTTGCCGGCCTGCGCCAGCGCCTTGAGGGACGCGGGCACAGGGCCGATGCCCATCACGGTCGGGTCGCAACCTGTGGCCGCGAAGCTGATGATTTGGGCGAGCACGGGCCAGCCCTCGGCCTCGGCGCGCGCACGCGTGGTGACGAGCACGGTCGCCGCGCCGTCGACGATACCGGAGGCGTTGCCAGCGGTGACGACGCCACCCTTCTCGAAGACGGCGCGCAGCTTCGCCAATCCGGCCGGGTTCGTCGTCGCGCGCGGATGCTCATCGGCGCTGATGACGGTGTCTCCCCGCCTGGATTTCAGGGTGATCGGCGCGATCTCGTCCGCAAACACGCCGGCCTCGCGGGCGGCTTCGTAGCGTCGCTGACTCTCCAGCGCGAACGCGTCGCAGTCGTCACGCGAGATGTCGTGCGTGCGGGCCAGCTTCTCCGCGGTGTTGGCCATCGCCATGCCCGTGTAGGTATCGGTCAGGCAGGACCACAGGCTGTCTTCGAACTTGGTCTCGACGCCGAACCGCGTGCCCCAGCGGGCGTCACGGACGATGTGCGGCGCTTGGCTCATGCTCTCGGTGCCGCCGGCCAGACACACCTCGGCGTCGCCCAACTCGATGGCCGCCGCGGCCTGCGCGATCGCCTCAAAGCCAGAGCCGCAGAGCCGGTTGAGTGTCAGCGCCGGTGTCGCCTCGGAGCCGCCCGAGCGCAGGCCGACGTGGCGGGCCAGATAGATGGCGTCGACGCTGGTCTGCAAGACGTTGCCGATGAACACCGCGTCGATCGCTTCGGGTGCGGCGCCGACTTCTGCGAGCGTCGCCTTTGCCGCTTCCACGGCGAGATCGGTGGCGGACAGCCCCTTGAGCGATCCGCCAAAGCTGCCAAAAGGGGTGCGTTTGCCGGCGACGAGGACGATGTTCTTGTTTAGGCGGGCCATGGGGACTCCTTCAAAATCAAGCGCTGCTCGCCTCGTCACACGCAAAGCGGCGCGCAGGTCATAGAGTAGGGGAGTCGCCGATGCAAGCGGTCAATGTGGTCCGTGCTCGTCGCCGTGACTGTGATCGGCGCTGTCACTGCCGCCGTGGTCGACGCCACCTGCGGACATCTCGTCCGGCAGCGGATCAGGATCGTGCCGCAGCCAGGCCAATCGGCCGTCATCGCCCAGCCGCATCAGCCACTCGCCGCCGTTGCTGAATTGCAGCTCGGCGATGCGATAGAGGTACCGCACCCGCCACACCCCCGGACCCACCTTCGGCGCCACCTCTGGTCCTCCGGCGAGCTCGAACTCGATGCCGTCGGGGAGGCGACCCAACCAAGCTGAGACCTCGGCGATCCCGCGAAATGTCTCCGCGAGCTTACCCTTCTTGTCGAAGACCCCCATCCGCTCGACGACCATGGCGGGTACGCAGGCCTCGCCGAGGCGCGCGAAGTCCTGCGGCGCGTTGACGGCGTCCACCCAACGCGCGGCGGCCACGATCCAGAGACCGACATTGTGCTTCACAGAGACCTCGCAGGGATCGTCGCGATCAATCGGTCCCGCGGAACCGGACGATGCGCTCGTTCGGCCGCACCATACCCAATTCCTGCCGGATCACCGTCATTCGGACCTCAGCGCGTTTGTCGATCGCCTTGAGCTGTGACTCCAATAGGACGGTATGTGCCCGCGCTTCATGCAGTTGTTGCTGCACGCCTGAGAGCTCTTCGGCACGATCTTGGTAGGGCCCCTCCAGGGACCACGCACGTACCAGCCCGATCATAGTGAGCATCGCCCAGCCGACCACGATCGCCGTCGCGATGGCGCGACCGGCCGTGCGTTGGTTCATGCTCCACGTGACGCCAGCGCCGAACCACCTGGTGATGAGGCGGCGCGCCAGCTGCCCCTCGCCAAAACCAAGGCCGCGGATCCGGGCGCGAAGACGCGCCATCCAACCACACGAGGCCCCAGGTTCAACGCGGCGGTTGCGAGGTCTTGGCGTCTCTTGGGTGAACTTGCGCATGGTGCAGCCCTCGACGTGCAGTCCTCGAAAGCGAGTGGCTTCGAACATGCTCTCAGGGCTGGTCCTGTCCAGTTTTTTGCGTGGTGGACAGATGACCGCGGCGGCTCACGGCGCGGGGTCGAGCTCCAAAACCTCGGATGCGGTCTGCGTGGACAGCGCGATGCGCACCTCGAACGTCGCGCCGCCCCCGGGGGTATCTGAATAGGTGACGTCACCACCGTGGGCCTGCGCGAACCCCTTGACCATCGCGAGGCCGAGGCCCGTGCCGTTTTTCTTTCCCTGCGTGGCGAACGCTTCAAACATGCGATGCCGAAACTCGGGCGCAACTCCGGGGCCTGTGTCGCTGAACGTCATCACCAGGACGTCCTTGTCACGATCAAGCACCATCGTAAAACGTTGCGGGGTCAGCTGCGCCTTCAGCGCGTGGTTCGGATGCAGCAGCGCGTCGCGGCTGTTGCGGGCCATGTTCTGGACCACACGCATGGCTTTGAGCTTGTCGAACCGGCCGACACCCCGATAGCGGGCGACGACCTCAGCCTGCACGTCGGTGCCCGTGAAGATCTGGCCGACAACCTCGGCCGCCTCGGTCGCGAAGTCGTTGAGGTGGACCTTCTGCACAAAGAGATCTTGGGTGCCGCGCGCAAAGCCGAGCACGTCGCGACTCATCGATGTGACGCGATCGAGCTGCTTGAGCACCATGTTGGCCATCTCGGCCCGCTTCGCCGGATCGTCTGTGCGCGCCATCATCTGCGCGTAGCCAGAGGCGACGGTCATCGGCGACTTGAAGTCGTGGAGAATCCCCGACAAGGCGCCACCAAGCGAGGCCAGCCGGTCTTCGCGCTCGGCCTTTTCACGTTCCAGCAGGCGCGCGACGACGCGGGCGGTCTGACCGCTCACCAGCTCGATCAGGTTGCGGTCGTCTTCGTCGAAGCCCCCGCCGTTGGCGACCCGCTCAAAGAGACACAGCGCACCCAGGACCTCCTCACCGCCGATGAGCGGCACGCACAGACCGCTGTCCGGCTCGATGCCCAAGCCCTCCTCTTCGCACAGATGTAGCTGCGTATCTGCGCTCAACTCGACCACATCGAGCAGCCGACCCGCCCGCATTGTCCGCCCCGCGAAGCCGACCATGCGCTCGAAGCGCAACACCTCCACGGCGTCGGCGGAACCGCGCAGTCGGTGCACCAGCATCGCGCCGCCCTCCGCCCGCAGCGAGACCTGCACGACCGCGCACGGGACCGTCTCCCGCATCTCCAACAGCAGCGTCGCGACCGCGCCGTCGACGTCCGTCGCCAACGCGACCTTGCGCTCGATCGCAAAGAGCAGGTCGATCTGGCGGACCTTTTGCTGGAGCTCCTCCTTGGCGTGGCGGAGCTCGAAGTTGCGCGACAGCAGGGAGTGGTAGAGCTGACCATTGACCACCGAGATCGCCGCCATCGCCATGATGGTGCGCATCATCATCTCGTCGTCGACGTTGAAGTAGCCGCCGCGTTTGTTGATCGACTGCGCGACGCCGATGATGTTGCCATCTCGGTTGCGCAGCGGCTGGCACAGCATGGACTCGGTGCGATAGCCGTTCTTGGTGTCCCAGCTCGGGTCGAAGCGGGGGTCTTGATAGACGTCTTTGACGTTGACCGGGCGCCCCGTCTGCGCGACCCAGCCCGCGAGGCCTTCACCAACCTCGACGATGATATTGACCACCTCATCGCCCTGAACGACGTGGCTCCAGAGGTGGTCGCCATCGTCGGAGAGTAGGTAGAGCGTGGACCGCTCCGCGTCGAGCAGGTCGCTCAGGCCGTCCATCAGCAGCTCAAGGAGCTCATCGAGCGAGAGCGGCGCCGACAGCAAGTTGGCGATGCGCAACACCGTGCCGAGACGCGGGCTGCGTTCGAACATGCGCTCGAAGAACTCCCCGGTCTGCGACATATCAAAGCTTCGCTGGCGGTTGCGCGTACCCATGTGCTCCTTGTCCTACAGAATTTAGGCGCGTCAAGCGTTGAGGATACGCGCATTGGCCCCGCGTCGCCAAGCAGCGTCCGCTTGTCCGCGGTGCGGGGCCGTGGCACCGTTACCTGGGCTGCGATCGCTGACGATCGCCGACAGATGTCGCAGGGGCGGCGGAGTGTGCCGGTGAAACACGACGGACCCAAGCGCGGTCAGCGCGCAACGCGAAGTGAACAGTCGTCTCGCGGCCAAGCGACGCCGCGTGGCCAGACGGCGCGCGCCGATGCGTCGTTGGTCGGCCGGCGCTATGAGACGGGCGCGGCGCTGCGGTCGGCCGGACTCCAGTCGGGCGGCAACGGCGGCGGGCTGGACGGTGGCCAGGTCGTTAGCTCGATGTCGACCCGCGCCGCTGATCTGCGTAGCCAGCACGGCGGCGTCATCCAGGCCGGGAGTGAACGCGCGGGGGTGCCGGAGAGCGCCGTGGCCGCGGTCGTGCTCACAGAGAGCGATCACGTCGGCGCGACGGAGGGGCGGCCTGCGCTTCGTTTTGAGCCCTACGCCTTCTATCAACGCACCGGCCATTGGGTCGTGGCAACGCACAAGGACCAAGGCGCCGAGTATGCCGCCTTTGAGCGCGCCGCTGTGGTGGACGCAGACGCCGCCCACGCGAGCGTGCGGGTGGGGCTGGGTCAGGTCTCGGGTACAGAGGCGGAGGCGGCGGGGTTTGGCAGCGCATCCGAGATGATGACCGCCATGAACGGCGACGAGGCGGCGCAACTCGAAGGGCTGGTCGCCCTGATCAGCAACGACACAGCGCTCTGTACCGCGCTCGCCGCGGAGGACTGGGGCCAGGTCGCGGAGCTGCGCGCGGGCCCGGGATATGGGGCGATTTGCTACGATGAAGCCCTCGCATCGTACGCCGCGGCATACGAGCAAAGCGCCGGCCCAGCCCACGGCGATGACGGCGCCGGTTCGACGGATGACGGTCGCGATGATCCCGATGACAAGAA
>CALENB010000411.1 GCA_937910235.1 uncultured Myxococcales bacterium
GTTCTCGCGCCCATCGAGCCAAAAGGCGGCGCCCAGGACGACGCCGAGACCGACCAAGCCGACCATGATTGTGCTGGTGCGTGTGCTGATCGTGTCGTTCAACGCTGCTCCCCGTCGTCTCGCCAGCCCCGTCGCACCGCGCGGCGGCAGGATAGAACGCCGCCTCCGTTGTGGGTAGCGCCTAGCCCTTCGGCCACAAGAGCCCCGCGGCGGCAAGGGCAAGCATCATATACACCGCGATCTGGAAGCGCTCAGGAGAAAGGCGCTTGTGCAGGTGCTGGCCGGCGAACACACCGGCGGCGACGGCCGGGAGCGCGATCACAAACCGCCACAGCAGGGCGGCGTCGTAGCGTCCGCCGACCACGATCGCGGTGACCAACGCGGTGTTAATCAGGGTCCAGACCGCCATCAGCGTCGCGCGAAACTGGCCGTGAGCCAGCCCCATCCCCTCCACCGCCATCACCAACAGCGGGCCGCCTGTGCCGAAGAGGCCCTGCACGATGCCGGCGGCGACGATCACCGGGGTGCGCTGCCACACCGTCCAAGGCCTCGGCGTGCGAGCGCGACGCGTCAGCCGCAGCACCACAAAACCAAGGACGATGACCCCGAGCAGGCCGCGCATCAGCGCCTCGGGCAGCGCGCCGTTCAGGAGGAAACCCAGCCCGGAACCGAGCGCCATCGCTGGCAAGATCGTCCGTAGAATCAGCCTGCGATCGACGAGCCGGCGCTGATCAACAGCCACCCAAGTCGTCGACACGAGCGAGAGCGGCAGGGCCAACGGCACCACCTCCGGCATCGGCATCACGAGCGCGCCTAGCGTCGACGCGACCAGCATGAAGCCAAAGCCGGCGACGGTCTGGGTCAGGGCGGCGAGCGCGGCGATGACGGCGAAGAGGGCGTCTGTGAGGGTCATGACGGCGCTGGGCTGGGGCAGAGTGGAGGCAGCAGCGGGAGTGCGGCTGAGGCGCAGACGGCGGCGCGGGACGGGCGGCGACGCGGGGCTGGATCGTGCGCGCTCCGGACAACGACAGCAACCGCGCCACGGCGCCCGCGTTGACTCCCGCTCGGGGACGCGAGACGCTTCGGCCGACTTGACATCCCGGCGACCTCACGCCGCGTGGAGGCACTGTGAGCCACGATACGATCCCTGCGCGACTGCAGGAGCAAGGCCGCGTCCGCGCGGAGCAAATGGCCTATCACATCAAGGCGAAAGGGACGTGGCGCGGCGCGACGTGGGCCACCTACGCCAAAGAGGTCCGCGACGCCGCGCGCGCGCTCATCGCCCTGAATCTCGCGCCAGAAGGCACGGTGGCGGTGCTCGGCTTCAACCGCCCGGAGTGGTCCATCTTCAACATGGGCGCCATGAGCGCTGGCGGCGCGCCGGCCGGTATTTACACGACCTGCTCGGCGCCGGAGGTGGCCTACGTCATCGCGCACGCCGGCGCGACGGTGGTGTTGCTGGAAGACGCACACCAATGGGCCAAAGTGGAGGCGCAGCTCGACAACCTGCCGGACCTGAAACACGTCGTCATGATGAACGGCGCGCCGGCGCTCGCGGACGCCAGCGGCCGGGTCACCATTCACAGCTGGGACGCGTTCCTGGGTCTCGCCGAGCAGGTGCCCGAGGAGACGGTCCGCGAGCGAATCGAAGCGCTGCAGCCCGACCAACTGGCGACGTTCATCTACACGTCTGGCACCACCGGCCCGCCAAAGGGAGTGATGCTCTCCCACCAAAACCTAGCGTGGACGGCCCAGATCGCCGGCGTGCTCGTCGAGATTGACGACCGTGACAGCTCGCTGTCGTACCTGCCACTGAGCCACATCGCCGAGCAGATCTTCACACTTCACGGCCCAGCCACCTATGGCCATCAAATCTACTACGCCGAGAGCCTCGATCTGGTCGCCGAGAACCTGAAGGAGGTCCGCCCGACCATCCTCTTTGCGGTGCCGCGCATCTGGGAGAAATTCTACGCCGGCATCCGCGCCAAGCTGGCCGACGCGCCGCCGGTGAAGGCGGCCCTAGCGGCGTGGGCGATGCGAGTCGGCCGTCAGCTGGTGGCGTTGGAGAACGGTGGTGAGAGTGTGCCGGGGCTGCTGCAGCTTCAGTATCGGCTGGCTGACAAGCTCGTGCTGAGTAAGGTCCGCGCCGCGCTTGGTCTGGATCGATTGCGCTTCGCGGTCAGCGGCGCGGCGCCGATCAGCAAGGAGATCCTGACGTTCCTCGGCGGCCTTGGGATCGCGATCCGAGAGGTCTACGGCCAGAGCGAAGACACCGGGCCGACCAGCTTCAACCGGCCTGGGCGGACGCTGTTTGGGACGGTCGGCCCCCCTGTGCCCGGCGTGGACGTCAGCATCGCGGCGGACGGCGAGATCTTGGTGAAGGGCCCCAACGTCTTCCTCGGCTACTACAAAGACCAAGCCGCGACCGACGAGGCGCTGCAGGACGGCTGGCTGCTCTCCGGCGATCTCGGCCGCATCGACGAGGAGGGGTTCCTCCACATCACCGGTCGCAAGAAAGACATCATCATCACGGCAGGCGGCAAGAACATCGCGCCGAAGAACATCGAGGCGTCGCTCAAAAACGATGACCTCATCACTGAGGCTGTGGTGATCGGCGATCGACGAAAATTCCTGAGCGCGCTGATCTGCCTCGACCCCGACGCCGCCGCTCGCTACGCGAAAAAACACGGGATTAGCGACAAGAACCTGCATGAGTCGCCGGCGATCATCGCCGCTGTGCAGGCCGTCGTGAACACGACAAACGCCGAATTCGCGCGGGTTGAGCACATCCGTAAGTTCGTCGTGCTGCCGCGACCGCTGAGCGTCGAGGCCGGCGAGCTGACGCCGACCCTCAAGGTGAAGCGCAACGTCGTCAACACGCGTTATGCTGAGATCATCGACGGCATGTATCCGAAAGACTGACAGTTCGGTTTTGCCGAGAGGGCGACCGTTCGGCGCCCTGCCCCGCTAGTTCGACGCCTGCGCCGCGATGAGGCACTGCTTCGGTCCATCGTCGACGCTGCGGACCCGGTGGTTGCCGCGGTCAGCGATCCACGCCTTGCCCTTGCCGTCCGTGATGATGGCGGAGGGCTGATCGAACTTCGCGGTCGCCAGCGTGCCGTCCGCGAACTCATCCGCGCCAGCCCCTGCGTAGACCGTGACCGTGCCGTCGGTCTTCAGGCTACGGATGCGGTGATTCTTGCTGTCCGCCACCAGCAGCACGCCGAGCCCGTCCACCCAGATGTTCATCGGCGCGTTGAACTGCGCGGCGCTGCCCTTGCCGTCCTTGAAGCCGCCGGTGCCGCTGCCCGCCAGCGTGCTGACGGTGCCGTCGGTGGCGACGGCGCGCACGCGGTGGTTGCCCGTGTCGCCGATATAGAGCACACCGCCGGCGCTCACGCCGATCCCCTCTGGCTTGTTGAAGGCCGCGGCGACGCCCTTTCCGTCCGCAAAACCGGCCGTTCCGCTGCCTGCGACGGTGGTCACGGCGCCGGCCAGCGTCACCTTGCGCACGCGGTTGTTGTCGGTGTCGACGACGTAGAGGGCACCACCGCTGAGCACCAAACCACTCGGCCGGTTGAACTTGGCCGCGACGCCGGTGCCGTCCGCGTAGCCGCCCTTCACCCCGACGACGTCCTTGACGTTGCTGCCCGCGAGCGTGCTGACGGTGCCACTGGCGGTGATTTTGCGGATCAGGTGATTGTCCCGGTCAGCGATGAAGAGGTCGCCGTTACTGGCGAGCGCTAAGCCGGTCGGCGCCCGGAAGCTGGCGCCGCTTGCGATGCCGTCGTCCTGGCCCGGCAACGGTTGGCCTGCGTAGGTGGAGACTGTTCCGTCAGCGGCGATCTTGCGAATGCGGTTGTTGAAGGTGTCGGCGACGTAGATCACGCCAGCCGCGTCGCGCGCGAGGCCGCTTGGGACGCTGAAGAGCGCCTGTGCGCTGACGCCGTCCTTGAAACCCTGTGCGCTGCCGGCCAGCGTCCCGACCGCGGCGACTTTGGCGGTGCCCACACACTTGCCCGCCGCGCAGACGTCCTTCTCGGTGCAGGCGTCACCGTCGTCGCAGCTGGTGCCGGCCCCCGTTGGCGCGGCGACACACCCGGCCTTCGCGTCGCAGCTGTCCGCCGTGCAGACGTTGTTGTCGTCGCAGACCTTGTTGCTCGCCGCCACGCACGTCGTCTTGCCACCGACCGTCTTGCAGCTCTCGCCGATTGTGCAGACGTCGCCGTCATCACAAACGCCCGTCAACGCGACGTATTGGCAGCCGCCTTTGCCCTCATCGCAGCTGTCTTTGGTGCAGAAGTTACCGTCGTCGCAGTCGTTGGTCGCGCCCGCGCAGGCGCCGCTGGCCGAGCACGCGTCGAAGGTGGTGCACGCCTTGCCGTCGGTACACGACGCGCCCTCCTTGGCCTGTTGCTCGACGCAGAGGCCGGTTTTTCCGTCGCATCGGCTGGCCACGCAAGTCTTGGTGGTGGTGCAGGTCTTCTCCTTGACGCCCGCGCAGACGCCGGCGACGCAGGTGCCGGTCAGGGTGCACAGGTTGCCGTCCTCGCAGCTCGCGCCGTCCGTCACCGCCGCGGCGACACAGCCGCTGCTCTTGCTGCAGCTCCCGGTCGTGCAGGGGTTGCCATCGTCGCAACTCACCGCCTTGCCGCCACAGGCGCCCTTGGCGTCACAGAGGTCCGTGTGGGTGCACGGGTCGCCGTCGTCGCAGGATAGCGCGGCGACCAGGGTGTTGCTGCACGCCCCGGTTTTGGGGTCACACGCGTCCAGGGTGCAGATCTTGCCGTCATCGCAGACCTTCGCGACACCGGCCGCGCAGACGCCGCCGGTGCACTTGTCGCCGACCGTGCATGCGCTGCCGTCCGCGTCACAGGTCGCCGCGTCGTTGGCCTTCGTCTGGCAACCGAGGGCCTTGTCACAGGTGTCGGTGGTGCAGGGGTTGCCATCGTCGCAGGTCAAAGCCACGCCAGCAGCGCACGCGCCCGCTTTGCACTGGTCGCCGGCGGTGCACACGCTGCCATCGGCGTCGCACGCCCGGCCATGCTTGTCGTGGACGCAGCCAAGGCTCGGATCGCAGCTGTCATCTGTGCACGGGTTGCCGTCAGCGCAGCTGTCTTCGTCTGTCTGGCCGTCGCAGTCGTTGTCGACGCCGTCGCAGGTCTCCGCTTTCGGCGCGCTCGCGCTGCAGGCCGAGAGTCCGGCCGTTGAGCAGCTGCGCTTGCCGCCACACGAGCCGCCGCTGCCGTCGCCGTCATTGCGGCACAGCGTCTCCTTGCCCTGCGCGATCGCCTCCGCGCTGCAGCCGCACTCGGCCATGAGGCCGAGGTTGTCGACGCGCACGCACTGCAGCGTCTCGCCGCCATCGATGGCTCGCACAGCCCGGCAACCGTAGTCCTCGCCACAATCAGCGTCACCCAAACAGCGGGCGCCGCAGAACGCGCCGCGCGCGCCGTAGTCCACGCACACCGAGTCAGCGAGTCCGGTCGCCTCGCACTCCGTCGAGGTCTTGCACGGGTCGCAGAGATGAACCCGCGCTGCAACGCACATCCAGCCGCCCTTGCCGCCGAGGACGACGCGTCGGCAGACCCGATCGCCCTTACACGGAGCGTCCTCACACGGCTCGGTGCAGCGCTTGCCCTCGCCCAGGTCGAAGCACAGTCCACTCAAGCAGTCGGTGTGCTGCACACAGGCGCAGTTGTGCCCACCCGGGCAGGCGAAGACGTCCACGGCAGCCGTGGTGTCGGCGGCGACGTCCGCGTCTGCGTCGGCGGCGATCGGCGCGTCGCCGCCACCCGCGTCGACCGCAGCCGGCACGTCGGCACCGGCCACGGGGGTCTCGCTGCAGGCCGCCATGGCGACGACAACCCCGACAAACAGGCAGATCAGCGCGACGCGGCCCGCCCCCGTGACTGCGGCGGAGGACGCTGAGGGAGTGCAGGGTCGAGGATGCATCGGAGCTCCGGGGAGAGGCGCCCGCGGGCGGGGCGTTGGC
This sequence comes from uncultured Myxococcales bacterium, assembly GCA_937910235.1. Classification (GTDB taxonomy): domain Bacteria; phylum Myxococcota_A; class UBA9042; order UBA9042; family UBA9042; genus UBA9042. The sequence goes on from CALENB010000411.1 coordinate 5,996, forward strand.
GTAGGGTAGCGGGGCTGCGAGGCGGGCTCAAGAAAGGACCCCTGCAAAGGTCGAGGAATACCCAGGGGCCGGCCGCGGCCGCACAGAAAGCTGCGACCTGCTGCCGATCGATCGTGAATGCGATAGGCTGCGAACCGACGCCGTCACGCACGACTGCGGCCTTGGTTTCACGGGAGAATCGCGATGACTTTGCGTGGGACCACCGCTGTACGGACGCTGCGCTACGCCATCGGACTTGCGTCGCCTGGGCGATGGCATGCCAAGCGCTGGCGTGCTGGGCGTGCGATTGCAGGGCACGTGGTCGTGCTCGCGACCCTCTGCCTGCTCGGCTGCCCGTCCGACAAGGTCGACGCCGGCGCGTTCGCCACCGACGGCAGCGCAACAGATGACACGGGTGCCCAGATCAGCGACATCGAGTCACTCGACGGCAGCCAAACTGACGCCGGCGCCGTGGACAGCCAGGGCGTGAGCGACAGCGGCCCGAGTGACACGACCGAGGCTGGCGACACGCTGCAGCCGACTGACACCAGCCTCGCCGGAGACGCTGCGCAGCCAGACGCCTCGAAGCCCGACACCGCCGTTGGGCCCGTCGCTTGGGCCACCAGCGTGCATGTCGGCGCCTACACCTCGTGCGCCGTGCTGTCGACGGGCGCGATGGCCTGCTGGGGGAGCAACGAGCACGGTGAAGTTGGCAACGGCGGCGCTGGCGGCACCACCGTCACCTCGCCGAGCGGCGTGCTGGGCCTGACTGGCGTCACCGAGGTCGCGGTCGGGGGCCAGCAGGCCTGTGCGCTGCACACAGGGGGCAAAGTGTCCTGTTGGGGCGACAACTTCTACGGTCAGCTGGGGACCGGCAACAAGCACGACGCCCACAGCGCCCCGGTGGCCACAAAGCTGACGGTACCGGCGACCCACCTCGGCGGCTCGGTCTACGCCAACCTAGTGAGCTCAACGACCGCGGTATGGGGATGGGGCAGCAACGTCGGCGACCAGCTGTTGATCAACAACTTCACCTCAAGCCCCAGCCCTGTCGCGATCAAGTCCGACAAGTTGAGCGCAGGGGTAAGAGCCGTCTGCGGCGGCGACAGTTTTCTGTGCGCGCTCGGCGCCGATCAGCTCGTGCGGTGCTGGGGCGGGAGCCCGTGGGGGGAGGTCGGCCATGGCGAGGTCGGGTCATCCACCAAGCCGCTCTTGCCAGCGCCGGTGGTTGGGCTGCCCAAGGTCGACGGTCTGGTGTGTGGCTCTTGGCACGCGTGCGCTTGGGTCGCCGGCGGCAAGGCTTGGTGTTGGGGCAAGAACCTCAGCGGTCAGCTGGGCAACGGCGGCAAGGCCAACGTCGCCGCCGCGACCCCGATCTCAGGGCTGACGGGCGTGGTGGCGGTGAGCGCGGGGCGACAGAATGGGTGCGCTGCGTTGAGCAGCGGCGAGGTGCGTTGCTGGGGCAGCAACAGCAGCGACCAGCTCGGCGCCGGCACCACGAAGACAGACTCGCCGCTGCCGGTCACCATCCCGTTCGCCGGCTTCGCCGTTGGCGTCGGCGTTGGCACCGGCCACGCCTGCTTGCTCACCAAAGCGGGCGATGTGTACTGCTGGGGCAGCAACAAGTATGGCCAATTGGGCGACGGCTCCACTACGGTCAGCCTGCAGCCCGTCCACGCCAAGCCGCTGCCCTAGAGATGCCCATGACGCCGCGCAAGATGGCGGCCCGCCGCAGTCATCCGAGATCACCATGAACACGACGCCGCCGAGAGTTCGCCTTACGCAGTACAGCCACGGCGCTGGCTGAGCGTGCAAACTGCGGGTCGGTGACCTCGCACACGTGCTCTCCCAACTTCCGATTCCAAACGACCCGAACCTGCTGATCGGCACGGCCACCCGTGACGACGCGGCGGTGTACCGGCTGAGCGATGACAACGCCGTTGTGGTCACGACCGACTTTTTCATGCCGGTGGTGGACGACCCCTTCGACTTTGGCCGTGTGGCCGCAGCGAACGCCCTGTCCGACATCTGGGCGATGGGCGCCACGCCGCTGCTCGCGTTGAATATCGTTGGTTTTCCGCGCTCAAAGCTGCCGCTCGACGTGCTGGCGGAGATTTTGAAGGGCGGCGCGTCCGTGGCGGCGCAGGCGGGGATCGTCATCGGCGGCGGTCACTCGATCGACGCACCGGAGCCCCTCTACGGGCTCGCGGTGGTCGGCCAAGTGCACCCCGATCGGATCCTCAGCAACACCGGCGCGCGGCCGGGAGACCGGCTGATTCTGACCAAGCCGCTCGGGCTCGGCGTGCTCGCGACCGCCATCAAGCGCGGCCTCGCGAGCGCCGAGGAGATCACGGCCGCGACGGAGCTGATGGCGACGCTCAACCGAGCCGCCGGCGAGGTCTTTGCGCGCCACTACGCGGGGGTCAGCGCGCTGACCGATGTCACTGGGTTCGGCCTGCTCGGGCATCTTCTCGAGATATTGGAGGCCACCAACGTCGGCGCGCAGCTCGACGCGGACGCCATACCCCTGATCCCGGCTGCCATCGCGCACACGCGCGCTGGTGCGATCCCCGGCGGGAGCGTAGCGAATCAGGCGTTTGTGGCGGACCGGGTGCAATTCACCGGCGCGATGGCCGACGACGCGGTGCGGCAGCTGCTGCTCGCCGACGCACAGACCTCCGGGGGGCTGCTCGCGGCCGTCTCGCCCGATGCTTGCGACGCGGTGCTCCGGGATCTGCGAGCGGCTGGGGTCACGGTCGCCGCCGTGATCGGTGCGGTCGTCGCCGGCGACGTGCAGATCACGGTAGCTGGCACCGCCCCGGCGTAGACCGGCGCGACGCCCGGGACAGGTCCAAAGACGGCGTGGCCTGCCTGCGGCAGACAATCAGGCTGCCGGCGCTACAGCGCCCGGTCGAAGATCAAGATAGGGCACGGCGCGTTCAGCGAGACGTGCTCCGCGGCGCTACCCACCAATCGCGTGTGCACAGCGTCGCGACCCAGGGACGGCACC
>CALENB010000412.1 GCA_937910235.1 uncultured Myxococcales bacterium
CGCTCATGTTGTCGGTGGCTGCGATCGACGTGAGGCGCAGCGGCACGCACGACTCTGCCCCGTCCATCTCCAACACGATCGGCTTGACCTCGTTGACTCCGGCGCCGCTCTGCAACTTCACCGCAACGAACACGTCACCCTTATCGAGGTGCGACTTGATAATCGGCAGGGCCTTCGCGGGCGTCTCATAACCGTGGTCGTTGAGCCACTTCAACAGCGCGGCGGGGTCCTTACTGGCGAGGATCTCGTAGTCATAGGGCCCGACCTGGTCTTTCTCCAGAATCTGAACGCCGCTCTTGCCGTCCTGGTCGTCAGCGGTGCTCGAATCTCGTCCGCCTGCGGCGCCGGGCCGTGCCGCTGAGAAGCCGCGACCGCCGGTGGCCCCGCTGTTTGCGCCTGAGCAGTAGCTCTCCCACGAGCGGCAGTTCTCATCGCCCGACTCAGTGGTGGTCGAGAACTTAGGCGCGTGGCGCGCGTCGAGCTGGTCAAACACCCACGACGAGCCGACAGAGACCTTCGGTTTACTCGGCAACGGCAAGACCCAGCCGAAGTCCTTGGCGAGGCCGGTGTAGCGAACTTCCACCCACACGAGGCTCTTCTTCGTCTTCGGATCTTGGTGAAAAAGCACGCGCTCAGCGTTCTGCAGGACCAGCTGATTGTTCTGCTGGCCGGGTGGGGAGAAGCATCCGCCGCAGGCGAAGGCGTCGATGGGTAGCGCCAAGCTAGTCGAGATGAGCAACAGCGTGGCGAGGAATGGGCGTCGCATGGTCGGGCCTCCCAGGGCAAGTCGGTGCGCTAGCGCGCACAAGTCGGTCGTGAGGCTGAGCGCTTGCCAGTGAAGGCGGGTGTCAGCGATGGGGTGTCGTGTGAGACGGGGTGTTTCAGACAACATCTATCATAGCTAGAATCGTGCCGCCTGACGGGTGACGGCTGTAACTGTCGTTTATTTATTGGCTAAACGTGATTTTTTGAGCTGCGCCGGATCGTGGAAATGGTGAAAAAATCATCAAGTTGACGCGCGTATTGTTGAATTTATCGACGGTGGTCGCGCGGCCCCCAGCATGAGCGTAAACCCACGCTGGCTATTCCAGCGCGGCCCCTTGCGTTCAGGCCGGTGAGTTTTCATCCTGTTGTCTGCACCGCGTCGACACGGCCGCGAGTTCGCGCGAGGTACAGATTGTCCGCCGATCGACCCACAAATGACGCTGCCGACCCACTCATTGGGCAGTTGATTGGCGGGCGCTATCTCATCGAGCAGGTGATTGGGCGGGGCGCGACCGGTGTCGTCTACCGGGGCCAGCAGATGCCGCTTGAGCGGCCGGTCGCGGTGAAGACGATCGCCCAGCACGTTGAATCGCAGCTCGATTGGGTCCGTCGTTTTCGCCGGGAAGCGCGCGTCATGTCGCGGCTGTCGCATCCTAACTCTGTGCAGCTCATCGATTTTGGCCACACGTCGGATGGGTTGGTCTATCTGGTGATGGAGCTGCTGGAGGGCGTCGACCTCTTCACGTTTCTCCAACGACGCGGTCCGCTGCCGCTCAGCGCTGCGATCGACATCGCCACGCAGGCTCTCAGCGCGCTCCACGAGGCGCACAACAAGGGGATCGTGCATCGCGACCTGAAGCCCTCGAACGTGTTCATGTGTCGTGCCGACTGGACGCAGCACCACGTCAAGCTCATCGATTTTGGCCTCGCGAAGGGCACGGCGGTGGATGGTGACAGCCTAACCGGTCGAGGTACGATCGTGGGTACGCCACAGTACATGTCGCCGCAGCAATGCATGGGGCAGGCAGTCGATCATACAACCGATCTGTATGCGATAGGCGTGCTGTTTTTTGAGATGCTAGCGGGCAAGCCACCGTTCGACAGCAAGCGACCCATCGAGCTGCTGGCGAAACACGTCACCGCTCCGGTGCCGAGCATCGCAGCTGCACGTCCTAACTTGGCTAACGCGGTCGCCGTGCAGGCGGCCATCGACATGCTCATGGCCAAGCAGCCGGGCGACCGGCCGACATCGGCGGCAGAGGCGTCTGGGTTGTTGGAGCGGCTCCGTGACGGCGCGTCGGGGCCGGTGGCCGCGGGTAGGTCCGATCGCTATGCGCAGCTCCTTGAGACCGCACCTCCCGATGCGCGCGATGTCGGCGCTGGCGTGGCGTCGGTCTCCGTGCACGCACTGGATGGTTCGGAGGTGCACCCGGACGAACAGACGGCGCTGGCTATTCCGGCGATGGTCGATCAACGAGAGGCGCCGCAGGTGCAGGCGCTGACCGCGTCGCGAGCCGACAATTCGGCCGAAAAGCGCGTCGAGAGGCACCGCGGTCACGGTCCGATGAGCGCCGAACTTCTCGAGCTCGGCGCGGCGGCCGCCAAGCGCAGGTTGGGTGTCCTAGCGCCGGCCTTGCGTGACCAGAGTCTGGCCGAGCCGCAGCGCGTGTTGGGCGACAAACCCGCCCAAAGCCCGACGCAAGCTCCGGCGACGTCGTCGCCACCTGAGCGATCGCCTGGGCCTCCACCGCCGGGCCGCGCGCCGCGCCAGCGTGCGCCAGTCCCCGCTCCGCGACCAGCCACTGCAGGCCCGACGTCGGCGGGCGTCCCAGTCCCCGACACACCGCCACCCGACGCCCCCCCGGCGGAGGATGCCGCGCCGCACCGTGCCTACTGGCAACTCGTGGTTGCGCGTCACCGTCGAACTCACCGCGAACGCTGTCCTGGCCGTAGCGGCTGGTCACCTGATGAGCGCAACTGGCGCGGCGCTCGGCCCCATCGCGTTGCCACAGGAGCGTGGCCGCTGGCTGGGGAGCGCGGCCGTCGCGCGTCGCGATTTTCCCGGCGCGAGGGTCGTGATTGCACTCAACGCACCGTGCTCGTGGCGTCTGCGGGTCTGGATCGGCACGACCGATCTGGTGCTGGTCGCTGACGCATCTGGACACGCAGCCGTCGCTGGGCAAGAGATCACAGCCACGCTCGCCATGCCGAGATGAGCGGCCGCAGGCGCTCGACATCCCGGCTCGATCGGCTCAGGCTACGACCACACAAATGCAGTCGAAAGCGCCAAAAAATTCATAGCCATGCACCAACCCCGTCACCATAAGCTCCCGCGGCGGTCGAGTCGACTGTCCGATCTTGCTGTGCCTGTGGTCGCCTTTGTGCTGATCACGGCTGGCGTCGTCGCCATGGCGAGTGTGTCCCGACAGGCTGAGGCGAGCCGGATTCGCGTGGCGACCCAAGTCACGGCCGAACAGTTGAGACAGCGCCTCGAAGCCTGGATCGACGCACGCCAGGGCATGGTGACCCTCGTCGGTGACCGGTGGGACAGCGTGTACCGCGACAATCCGAACGCGTATCGGGCGGAGGCGTCCCGCCTGCTGCACTTCTATCCTGGTCTGCAGGCCCTGAACTGGGTCGACGGCGATCGAATCATCCGCATCATTGTGCCCGAGGCCGGCAACGAACCCGCGCTCAACAAAAACCTTCGGAATCATCCCAGCAAGCACGTCTGGGAGGCGCTTGAACGAGCGGAGCGCACGAAAAAGCCGACACGGACGCCAGTTCTCGCGCTGCTCCAAGGCGGGCAAGGGTTCGCGACGTATTACGCCGTGTGCACAGCGCGCGCGTGCCCCGCGGGGTTCATCAACGGTGTCTTCCGCATCGACCGTCTCGTTGACACCTGCCTAGCTGAGTCACACCTTCGGTCGAATTTCGTCCTCGATCTGTTCGATGCGCAGGGCAGCTCCGTCTATCGCCAACGAGGCGAGCGGTCAGTTGGGGCCTCCGCTGTCGCCGCACGGGTGGAGGTGCGGGTCGTCGACCGGAGCTGGACGCTCCAACTGGCGCCGTCACAGACCTACTTGGCCGCCTCATATAGCGCGCTGCCCACGGTCGTTGTGGGCGTTGGCGGCGCGCTCGCCGCGGCCATCGCCTGGCTGTTGTGGCTGCTGATCGGCCGCCACCGAGCCGTCCTCACGAGTGAACATCGCTATCGGAGTCTGTTTGCCGCCGCTGGCGACGGAATCCTGCTCGTGCGCGACGGCCGCTTCGCCGACTGCAACGAGACGGCGTGCCGACTCTTCGGCCAGACGCGCGACGAGCTCCTCGGGCAGGCGCCGTGGCACGTGTCGCCGGCGTTCCAGCCCGATGGTCGGGAGTCGGAGAGCGCCGCGACGGCGTTTCTCGCCAGCGCGAAGGCTGACAGGCCGGTCTCATTTGAGTGGGTGCACCAGCGCAAGGACGGCACACCGTTCGAGGCCGAAGTTTCTCTGACGGATCTAGCGCTGCTCGGCGAAGGCCACCTGCTCGCGATCGTGCGAGACATCTCGCCGCGAAAGCGGTTTGCCCGCGAGCAACTCGAGCTGCGCGATCAGCGGATGAAAGCGCAGAAACTCGAGAGTCTCGGCATTTTAGCCGGCGGTATCGCACACGATTTCAACAATATCGTGCAGGTCATTCGCGGCAACGCGGAGCTCGCAATGTCGCGCCTGAGCGAACCTGCCGAGGCGAGCCGGTTGTTGGTGGAGGTCGATAAGGCCGCCGCTCGGGCCGCTGAGCTGTGTCGGCAGCTGTTGGCCTATTCTGGACGCGGCCGGTTTGAGGTCACCGCCCTCGACTTCGGCGAGCTGGTGCAGGACATGGCGACGATGCTGGAGGTCGCCGCCCCCAAGAAGGTGAGGCTGGTGATTGAGCCGGCCGTGGGCGTGCCATGGGTTGAAGCGGACGCGACGCAGATGCGGCAGATCGTGATGAACCTGATCACGAACGCAGCCGAGTCCATAGGGGCCCAACCCGGCGAGGTCCGGGTCGCCGTGGACGTCGTGGCTGTGGCTGCGCCGATCGTCGCCAGCGCCTTCCAAGCGCCGCCGCCTTCACCCGGATCGTATGTGCGTCTGCGGGTGACCGACACGGGCGCTGGGATGGACCAAGCCACGCTCGCGCGGCTGTGGGAGCCCTTCTTTACCACCAAATTCACGGGGCGTGGCCTCGGCCTTTCGGCCCTCTTGGGGATTGTCAGAGCGCATCGAGGTGGCGTGATCGTGACGTCGGAGGTCGGTGGTGGCAGCTGCTTTGAAGTGCTCCTGCCAGCTATCGCGAGGGGGGCGCATCAGGTTGCGGTCGCCAGCGCCGGCCTTGAACATTCCGTGTCTTCCACCGGGCTGGTGTTGCTCGCTGACGACGAACCCAGCGTCGCGCTGGTCGGGCGACAGGTGCTCGAAGCGCTGGGCTACGATGTGGTCGTCGCCGCCGACGGTAGGGAGGCGCTCGCCGTGTTTCACCTCCACATGGCCCACCTCACCCACGCGATTGTTGACTTGACGATGCCGTATCTGGGTGGCGACGAGGTCTATCGAGAGATTCGGCGTCATCGACCGCTGTTGCCCGTGGTCATCTGCAGCGGCTACGACGAGAGCGACACCGCCGCGTCACGGAGCGGTGATCCGGCGTCGGCGTTTCTGCAGAAGCCCTACCTCATCTCGGACCTCCGCGCGGCGCTGCAAAAAGCAAGCTACGGCGCGCAGGCCCGCGACATTGCGGGTTGACGAGGGAAGGGCGAGCGAGAAGACTCCGCGCAGCCTCTCACGGGTGGTCTACCCGGCGGCTTCATGTGCTGATCCTTGACGCCTAGCGGGGTGGATCGCACGCACTTCGACGAGGAAAACGGATGGCCGACTTTTGCGCATACCTGCCTGGCCGCCCGGGGGCGACGCCAGAGGCTGGCCGTCTAGAGACTTACGCCGCCAGCGTGGAAGACCTCCTCCAGGACGCTGTGGTGCAACGCACGGACGCTGGCGGTGCGACGGTGCTGGCCGTTCACGCGCGCGGACATCAGCCTGTGGTCTACGCGGATGGTCCCCACCTGTTCGCGCAGAAAGGGCTGTGTTTCAACGTCCGGCGCCTCTCCACGGAGGTGCGTCCCGCGGAGACATTCGCGACCGTCATGGCTGGCGATGCGCCCGCGTTCACGGCGCTTGAGGGCACGTTTGGCTTGATGGCGTGGGACGGCGAAGCCCAGGTCGGTCGGTTGCTGGTGGATCAGACGGCGACCATGAACCTGTACGCCATTGAGGCTGACGGGGGGCTGTATGTCACCACGTTGCCCATTCCGCTCGCCAAGGCGCTTGGGCTCGGGTTGGAGCCGGAGGGGGTGCAACAGTTCATCGTGCGCGGCTACATCACCGCACCGTTGAGCCTGTTCGGCGGATTGAGGCGCCTCAGTTGGGGTGAGCACGCCGTGTTCGCAGCCGGTTCGCTCAAGGTGTCCCGCTATTGGTCCCCTATCACGACGGAGAGCGACATCTCTTTTCGACAAGCCGCCACCGATCTCGCCTCCATTGCGAGTGACCGCGTACGCCGGTATGCCGCGCTGGCGGGTCCGCAGGTGTTCGACCTGACGAGCGGCTACGATAGCCGCCTCGTTGTCGCAGCCGCCAAATTCGCCGACGTACCGCTGGCGCTCACCGTCAACGCTGACCGGGATTCGCTGGAATATCAGGTGCCGCGCCGAATCTCAGAGCGACTGGGCGTGCCACTCCATCACTACGTGCAGCGTGAGATGTGGACCCAGCCGATTACGAGAGACATGCGCCGAGAGCTGGTGTGTCGGACTAGCGGCGAGATGAGCTTCACAAGCGGGTACCACCAGCTCCTCACCCGCCCCGAGCTAGGTCGGACCTATGGAATGCACGTTCACGGGGCGTCGGTGGGTAGCGATCACGCCCGCTACTATGCATGGGCGCAGGAGTTCACCGACATCGGCAAGCGCCAGCGGCCGAACCTGGATAGGTTACTGCGCTACCGATTTTTGCAGGCCGGACCGCCGCCAGAGGGGGTCTTTGCGACCGACTTCTACCCGCGATTCCGCGATCAACTTGTGGCGCGAATTGAGGATATTTTTGACGCCTGTGAGGGCAATCGCAACACGGACACGCTCGATGTGGTGCACACCTGGAAGAACACCGCGTTCATCTCTGCCTACACGAGCTCGCTCTATGGCCTGTTGCCGACCGCGCCACCGATCAACAGCGCGGCCTTCATCAACAAAGCTGTGAGTTTGCCTGTGCGGTATAAAGTCACGGCAAACCTCGTCCGGACGGTCATTGAGCTGCTGTCGCCGGAGTTGGCAGCCGAAGAGACACACTATGGCAACACAGCTGAGGCAGTGCGTTTGAGCACCGCGCCGCAGGAAGCCAAGCAGCTCGCCAAACGTGCCGGCCACTTGGTGTCCAAGCTGGATCGTGTCTACGCCGGCGGCCGTTTGAGTCGGCACGTGAACCTGATCGGGTCGCCGCCGTCCATGACGCGACCGCTGCAGGTGCCCTTCGACACGCCGGAGCTGAGATCGACGCTGGATCCAGCCACGATGGCGACTCGCGCGATGTACCAGCCGGGATTTCTGCAGGAGTTGGTTGGCGGCACGCCGGAGCAGTGGCAGGCGCGGCAGGGTTTGCTTCTGAAGGTCCTCAACCTCGAGTTGGTTTGTCGTGAGGTGGGCATCGTGCCCGACGCCAGCGCTCTCGGATGACCCGGTACGACACCATGACCGCCACGCCCCCTAGGCTGCTCTTTGTGAGCCACCATTTTCCCCCAGACATCTCCATCGGGAGCCGGCGCAGCCATCGCATCGTGTCTCAGATGCTCGCGCGTGGCTGGGACGTGGACGTGTTGTGCGCGAAGCAGATGTACCAGGACGGCTGCGATCTCAGCCTCATGGCTGGCCTTGAGGGCGCCAACATCGTGCGCACACACGCGCTGCATCCGCGCGCGTGGGCGCGATGGACGCGTGATGTGGCCCGTGGTGGAGACGGCACCAACACGCGGCCCGCCGCCGACACGACCGCGACGGAGAGGGCGCCGGGCCAGGCGAGTCCACTGCGGCGGCTGGTATCCAAGGCGCGCGCGGCCGTGTCGGATGGCGTGCACCGCTGGGTGGAGCTACCGGACCAGCGGATAGGCTGGCTGCTCCCCGCCGTGGCTACCGCGGTCGCGTTCGAGCGCCCCGATGTGGTGCTGGTCACCATCCCGTGGGCGACCTCTGCGCTGGTAGGCACCGCTGTCGCGGCGCGTTTCGGCGTTCCGCTGGTGCTTGACTACCGTGATCCCTGGAACGCGTCGGTACGCAGGACGGACATGCCGCCCGCTCGGCGCGCGCTGGAGGCCCGCTTGGAGGCCATCTGCCTTGCGCGTGCAACCGAGCTGACGACGGTCACCCCGGGGCTCGCGCGCGAAATCGGCGCGCAGAGCGGACGTGCCCTGCACGTTATCCCCAACGCCAGCGAACCTGAGAACTTCGAGGGCATGACGCCGCGAACTTTTGACCGCCCCACCATGCTGTACGCGGGGGGACTCTATGGCGGCCGCACCGTGACGCCGCTGCTTGAGAGTCTGGCGCGATTGCAGGCGACAGGCGCGCTCGATGGGCACCCGCTCGGCTTGATGGTCATGGGCGCCGACAACGCCCAGATCGCTCGTGACGCCGAGGCGCTCGGTATCGCGGCGCTGGTGGACGTATTGCCGCGACAGACCCACGCCACGGCCATGGCAGCCACCCTCGGGGCGGCCGCAAACCTCCTGCTTGTGGCGCCGCAGCATAAGCTCCAGGTGCCGGCCAAGGTGTTTGACCACGTCGCCGTCGGGCGACCCATCCTGGCCCTGAGCCCCGCGGGGGCGGACGTGGACCTCGTGTTAGCCGATCATCCCGCTGCGCGTTGCGTCCGACCAGAAGACGGTGGCGCGATCGACCGCGCGTTGCATGATTTGGCGCACGGCGAATGGCGGGGATCCAAGCAGATTCCAGAGGCCTACACCGTCAAGGCGACGATGGACAAGCTGGACGAGGTGTTACGCGCAGCGGCTCGGGTCTGAGCGTTGGCTACGGCATCCAATGCGCGCGCCACGCCTGGAACATCAACACCGTCCACAGCAGGTTGTGATTGGCCCGCTGGCCGGACTGGTGCTCCAGCCACGCCGCTCGGATCGGCCCGGGGTTCAGATAGCCGCCGTCGCTCAGCGCCGCCTCACTCAGCAGGGTCTCAGCCCAGTCACGAAGCGGCCCGCGCAGCCACTGTTCGATGGGGACGCTGAAGCCCATCTTCGGTCGGTCGATCAGCGCGCCTGGCACGTGGCGACGCAGCACCTGGCGCAGCGGCCACTTACCCACCCCGTCGCGCTCGAGATAGGCGCGCGGCATGGCCCATGAAAACTCGTACACTCGGTGATCCAGGAGCGGCACACGCGCCTCAAGGCTGACGGACATGGACATGCGGTCGACTTTGGTGAGGATGTCGTCCGGCAGGTACATCTCGCTGTCGACCACGCGCATGCGATCGGTGAGATCCGGCACGTCGCGCTTCAGCCGTGTGTCCCACACCGCGGTCATGGGCTCGCTGTCACCCCCCGTCAGCGCCAGGGGATCTTTCCAGTTGCTGATCAGGTCGCGGTAGAGCGCGTCTGGGCTGTCGAGCTGGAGAACGGTCGCGAGGCGATGCACCCTGGCGGCGGTGTCCGGCGGCGCGATTCGGTCGGGAACAAGGCCGAATAGACGGCCCCACGCCGAGCGAGGCACTGAGTTTAGCCCGCGAGCGAACCCGTGACGCGCCCACATTGGCAAGCGCCTAAGGGCCTGCCAGCGTCGCCTCGTCTCTGCGTATCGGCCATAGCCGGAGAAGAGCTCATCGCCGCCGTCGCCCGAAAGCGCCACCGTCACATGGTCGCGCGCCAGGCGAGACACCAAGTGGGTCGGGATCTGGCTGGCGTCCGCGAAGGGCTCGTCGAACCACTCGGGCAAGTGGGGGACCACCGCCATCGTCTCCGCCGGGGTCAGGTAGAACTCTGTGTGCTCGGTGCCCAAGTGCTCCGCGACCGCCTTGGCATGGTGCGCCTCGTTGTAGCCCGGCACATCGAAGCCAATGGAGAAGGTCTTGACTGGTCGCGTGCTCTGCGCCTGCATCAGCGCGACAACCAGCGAAGAGTCGACGCCGCCGGACAGAAACGCGCCGAGCGGCACGTCGGCCACCATGCGGCTACCGACAGCCGAGAGCAGCAGGCGCTCCAGCTCCGCCACAGCGTCTTCAGGCGACAGCAGCAACGGCGACGCGCGGCCGCTGATCGCGGCCTGCCGGGCGCTCCAATAGCGTGTGATCTGCGGCGTGCCACCCAGTGTCAGCGTGAGGATCGAGCCGGCGGGCAGCTTGTGCACGCCCTCGTAGATGGTGAGCGGCGCTGGCACGTAGTTGTGACGCAAGTAGGCAGCCAACGCTTGTCTGTCGATGACGGGCGTGAAGCCTGGATGCGCACGGAGGGCCTTCAGCTCGGATCCGAACAGCAGCAGCTCGCCGAACTGTGCCCAGTACAGCGGCTTGATACCCAACCTGTCCCGAACGAGCGACAGCGTGCGCGTCTCCGTGTCCCAGAGCGCGAACGCGAACATGCCGTTGAGGCGCTCCGTCAGGCCGTGAACGCCCCACGCCGCGCAGCCGTTGACGATGACCTCGGTGTCGGTGTGTCCGCGGAAAGCCACCCCGAGCGCCTCGAGCTCCTGACGCAGCGGGACGAAGTTGTAGACCTCACCGTTGTACGACAGAAGATAGCGCCCGCACGCCGATTCCATGGGCTGGTGGCCGGCTGCACTGAGGTCCAGGATCGCTAGTCGCCGGTGACCAAGCGCGACACCCGAGGCGGCGTCTGCCCACGTCCCGCCGGAGTCGGGGCCACGCGAGAACAGGGTGGTCGCCATGGTCTCTGCCATGCGCTCAAGGGTTGCCTGATCAGCGCTCGTGCCTGCGTGGAGAAATCCACAGATGCCACACATCGCTCGTAGCTCCTCTCGCGGAGAGCGAGACCCGGGACCCAGGACGCGTCGTCCGCCCGCATCGTCCCGCCCGCATCGT
>CALENB010000413.1 GCA_937910235.1 uncultured Myxococcales bacterium
CGAATGTCGGCGGCGCTGGCGGCGGCGCGAACGCCGGCGGTTGGGGCGGCCGGGCGGTCGGCACGCGCCCGCTCGACGGTGGCGGCGGCCGCACGACGGGGAACTCGCCGGTCGTGATGCTCACGTTTTGGCTCGGCCCGGCGCCACGATGGGCTTCGAAGAACGCCACCCCCTTCACGCCAGCCAGGGCCGCTGCGGCGTTGCGCATGACCTGCTCGACGAGGTTACGCATGCTCTCGTGGTACGTCACCGACAGCGACGACATCGCAAAACGATCGAGCACCGGCACCTCTGCCGCCACCTTCAGAAAGCGGGCCGCGGCGTGCAGGTCCTCGAACCGATCGTCCACCTTCTTCGCCGTCGCCCGCGCGATGAACTCGATCAGATCGTCGGGCGTGTCGGGCCGCACGTCCCGGACGTCGGGAATGGGGGCGTGGATGTGCTGCGCGAAGAGCTCCTGTACCGAGTCCCCGTCGTAGGGGATGTCGCCCGTCAGCAGCTCATAGGCCAGAATTCCGAGGCTGTAGAGATCAGAGCGGCCGTCCACCGCCTTGCCCATGATCTGCTCAGGGCTCATGTAGTAGGGCGTGCCAAAGATCTTGCCGCCGGCCGCGTCATTCCCCGATTGCGTCGCGATCCCGAAATCCATCAGCTTGACGCGGCCGTCCGTCAGCAGAAAGACGTTCTCAGGCTTGATGTCGCGGTGAATGAAGCCCATGTCGTGGCTGTAGGCCAGCGCCTCCGCGATCTCGCGAAGGATGCGGCGCGCGTTCGACCAGCCGATCTCCGCGCTCTCCTCGACGACCTCTTCCAGCAGCTGCCCGGTCAGCTTCTCCATCACGATGAAGTGCGTGCCGTAGGCCTGCTCGGTGTCGATCACGCGGGTGATGTGCGGATGATCGAGTTTTGCGACCAAGCGGGCCTCTTCGGCGAAGTGCTCGGCGAACCCTTCGTCGAAGACCAGCGCGTGACTCAGCATCTTCAGCGCGACCGGCGTGCCGAGCGTCGGGTGGATCGCCTCGAACACCGTCGCCACACCACCCGACCCCAGCCGCCCGACGACCTCGTATTTGCCGACCCGCCGGATCCCCTGATTCTCCATCAGGCGCTCGCCAACCAAGCGCGTCAGGAACACGGCGGTGCCCGAATATCGACTGAACAGCTCCTTGACCGTGCGCTTGTCGATGCGCAGGCAGTGGCACGGGCCCTCAGCGGTGATCGTCGCTGAGCGCGGTTCGTTCGTGATCAACGCCATCTCGCCGAACACGGTTGGCGCCGGGATGGTGCGCTCGAACACCACCACATC
Organism: uncultured Myxococcales bacterium; assembly: GCA_937910235.1. GTDB lineage: Bacteria > Myxococcota_A > UBA9042 > UBA9042 > UBA9042 > UBA9042. The sequence continues at coordinate 1,307 of CALENB010000413.1, forward strand.
GTTCTCGTCGTGCACCGTCACGCGCATCGTGCCGCGCTCGAGCACGTACATCTCGCCGCCCTCGTCGCCCTGCGCGATGATCGTCTCGCCAGCGGCGTAGTCCCGATCATCCATCGCCTCGCGGAAGTGCCGGCGCGCTTCGTCGGGCATGCCTGAGAACAGCGGCAGGCTCTCCCAACCGGGCGCGACGACGGGGAGGCTCGGGGCGCTGTGAACCAGCGAAACCGGTCGCAAATTGGGTTGGGTGAGCCCTTCGAATTGCGTGGTCGCGGTGAAATCGGGCGGGTCGCTGGGGATCACCGGTACTCCTGGCGCCAGCGGGTTAAGGCCAATGCTGGCGGCGCGGGCTCGACGTTGGCGGATCCGCGGCGCGGTCGCAAGTCTCAAGCGTGATGGGCGCTGTCCTGTTGGGGGCAGCGCGGACCAGTTCGGCAGCAACGACGGCAGGCTCGCAACTGTGGGCTGCCCCAGGGTTGCGTGGTTCTGCTAGCCTGACGGCGGACAAGAACGAGGAGCCCCATGGCGAACATCGGCTACATTCAGGTCGTCCGTCACTGCAACCACTTCTGTGGGTTTTGCAGCAATCCGACGACCCCGTACGTGCACACCTTCGACACGATGAAGGTGCTCGTCGATGACTTCGTCGCGCGTGATTATTTCGGGGTGATCCTGACCGGCGGCGAGCCGACGCTACACCCCGAATTGCCGAGGATCGCGGGCTATGCGCGTGATCAGGGGCTGCACGTGCGCATGATCACCAACGGCTGGCGCATGGCCGACGCGGACTTTGCCAAGCAGATGGGCGAGGCCGGTCTGCAGCACATGCACATCTCGGTGTACTCCCACAAACCAGACGTCGAAGAGAGCTTGCGGGGCTTGCCGAAGACCCTGCCGCGCGCCGAGGCAGCGGTCGACAACGCCGCGGCCCATGGCATCGCCGTCAACATCAACTGCGTGATCAACCGGCTCAACTGCGATCATCTGCACGAGACCATCGCGTGGTGGATCGAGCGCCATCCGCAGATTCGGCACTTCGTCTGGAACAACCTCGATCCGTCGATGGGTCGCGCCGAGGTGAACCAAGATCAGTTTCTGCATCGTCTGCGCGACTTCGAGTGGAGCTTGGCCGAGGCCTGTCGTCTGCTGGAGCAGAGCGGTCGCACCTACCGGGTTGAGAAGGTGCCGCTGTGCTACATGGCCGACTTTGCTTGGGCGAGCACAGAGACGCGCAAGATCGTGAAGGGTGAAGAGCGCATCGTGCATTTTCTGGACGACAAACAGACGGTGCGCCAGACAACGTGGGGGCATCGCTACGTCGAGGCCTGTCGCCACTGCACTGTGCAGCCGATCTGCGGCGGATTGTTCGACAAGGGCGACGCGTACGACCCCGACGAGCTGACGCCGATCTTTGTCGACATGGACAAGATCGTCGCGCGGATCATCCAAGATCCCTCCGATCCGAGCTATAAGCTGCGCTCGATGCCGGCCTGGAAGGCGGATTTTGCCCGCCGCCAAGTGGACGCGCGCCAAGCCGCCGAACACGCCCAGCGTCGGGCCTCGGAGCGCCCGGAGACGGAACGCGGCGGCGCTGACCAGGCCGCTTCGCCGGCCTCCGATCCAAACACATCCGCTGCCACCGCGCGGCCCCCCAGCGACATGAAGGTCGGCGCCGTCACGGTCGAAGGGCTGCGCATGTTCAACCGCAAGCGTCGCATCGAAGGCATACAGGCCGAGCGCCATGGCGTGCAGCTTGAGACCGACGGCGTGACGCGGGCAGGCGCCGTCGAGGCTAGCCTCGCGTCGTCCACCGACCCCTGAACGCCCACGAGAGAGCCTTGGGTCGTCGGCGCGACTTGCGCTGTCGGGCCGAGTCGCCTCACTTCATGACGACGTTGCCGCGTCTGATCTCGATGTTCATCGGCTTGCCGCCACGCACGACCGCGAGGGTCACGGTGCTGTCGGGCTCGCCTCGGATCCACTCCACCACCTCGCGAAGCCCTTTCTTCTGCGTGCCCTGACCGTCCACGGCCGTGATGACGTCGCCGCTCTGCAACCCTGCGGCCATGGCCGGCGAGTTGGCGATCAGGTTGCCGACCGCGATGCCGCCGCCCTTGCGGGTCAGCGTCGCGCCGATGCCCTGGAACGCGAAACGCTCGCCCTTCTTGGCTTTTCGCAGGACCAAGTCGCGGTCCACGTCTTCGCCTTCTGCGAGCTCCACGCCGCTGCTCAGTGAGGTCAGGTACCCCTGCTGTTGCACACGCAAGCTGAAGCGCCCTTTCGGCAGCCCGGTGATGGCGTACATCCCCTCCGCGTCCGCGCGCGCGATGCGGGGCGGCATCACCGCGTTGGGCAGCCACAGCGTGACACGGGCGCCAGGGATCGGCGCGTTGGCGTCGTCGCGCACCACGCCACGGATGGCGCCACCGCGCGTCAGGCGGATCTCGATGTTCGCGGTGGTGTGATCGGCGCTCACCAGGATGTCAGCGACCAGACCGGGGCTATGTTTCTGCGACTCTCCGCGCAGCGAATAGCGACCTGGCGGCAGCGGTCCGAGTCGGAAGGTCCCCTCACGGTTGCCGATGCGTGTCGACGTCAAGTCGCTCGGTTTGAAGGGGTTCGGCGACGCGACGTCCATGGACGCGACCGCCACAGCGGCCGGAAATACGCCATCTCCGTCAGGTCCGACGACGCGGCCAGTGATGAAGCCACCCTTGCTGACACGCAGGGTGAGGATGCCTTCGCTGCCCGCTGAGACCCACGCCGACGGCGAGTGGTTTCTTGAGAAGGCCATGGCCCGCACGGTCTGAGCGGGGACGCCGTCGCGGCGCCATCGAAAGCTGCCGGCGTCGTCGCAGTACACCGTCACCTCTGCCGCGCCCCAGTTCAGCACGACACGCGCCCGCGGGACGGGTTTGTCGGCGTCGTCGATGACCCTGCCCGTGAGCCCGCGCATCTCGATGAGCAAGAAATCGTGGGTGGTGACCGCATCGGGGCGGACCGACAGCTGCGTCGTGGCGTCCTGAAAACCCGGCGCGCTGGCCGCCAGGGTGTAGCTGCCCGATGGCACCCCCTTGAGCGTGAAGTGGCCGCGCGCGTCCGCGTTCGTGCGGCGCGGCTGCGCGAGCCCTGCGCCGGAGAGCACCAGCGTCGCCCGAACGACCTGACCAGCGCTGGTCTGCACCTTGCCCTCGACACGTCCGCCCGGGCTGAAGTCGATGCGCAGGCCGCTGCGCTGCGCGCCGTCCGCGAGGTTGATGGCGTCGGTCTTTCGCTCGCCAAGGCTGCGATCCCGCACGACCAGGACGAAGCGACCAGGCGCCACGGCGAGCGAAAAGCGCCCCTCGACGTCCGTCGCGCCCACGCGCCGCGACAGATACGGCGCCAGCTTGCCGGCGACGCCGACGCTCGCTTGGTAGTGCACGTCGATGGGCACATTGCTCAGACCTTTGTCGCCCGCGATCACACGCCCAGAGACGCGCGCCTCGCGCCGCAGCGTCAGGTTGACCTCAAGGCTGGTCTCGTCATCGGTCTCGATCGCGATCGCACGGACCTGCTCCGGGCCTGGACTCAACAACCCCTTGGCCGCGGCGTCGAGGCGCCATTTGCCAGCCGGCAGGTCGATGAATCCGTAGCGTCCAGCGCTGTCGGTCCGGGTGGTGTGCGCCGTGCTCGGCACGCCCGCGCGACGCACCATCACCGTGGCGCCCACGACGGCCTCCCCCTCAGGATCACGCACGACTCCGGTGAGCGCGGCGTCCTCAAAGGGGTCAGGCGCGTCCACCTCCGCTTGGTCGGGGTCGACCTGGTCGGGTGACGGGCTCGGCGCGCTCCAGGCGATCCACAACAGGCCAATGCACGCCAGCGAGATGGCGATGACACCGATGGTTTTGGCGCGTTGTCGCAGGACCATGAAGGCTCCGAAGGGAAGGGCAAGACCCCGCATCTGGGGCAGTCAGGGCATGCGGCGCGGTCAAGTCAACTCGGTTCGGGTGCGTCCGGCGTCGGACACGCTGCGTGCGGGGTCGGAGGCTGTCAACCTCGCGATCTTGGCGCCAACCGTACCCGTCGACGCGGGGCGCGGGCGGTCTGGGCCGGCCAGCGATGCTTGCGCAGCGGCATGACCGGGGGCTGCCCGCCGGGGGCGGCCACGCCGGCAGCAGCGCTGGGGTGCGCATCGCCGCGACGGGATGCACCGCCAGCAGCGCCAACACAGACGCGCCGTCCGTCGCCGTCAGCACGTCAAAGCGCCGCGAAAACGTCGTCCGCAGCACGAGCAGGTTGTCGGGCTCATCGTCGACAAATAGTACGGAGAAGGTACGCGTTCGTTGGGTGGCAGGCATGAGACCAAGACTGTGAGGGCGCCTCCGTGTTAGCGCGTGGATGTGGCAGGAGGGGGGCCACATGTGTCCTGCCTGTTGTGGACAGCGTGGTGCGCACGATACCATGAGTCTCGTGCTCCGCACGTGCGCAGGGAGGCTGGATGATCGCGCTTATGATGGTTGTCGATGATGGGCTCCGTTATGCCGCCGACGCTGGCATGGTCGCCGCCGGTTTCACGCCAAGCCATGTGTATGGTGTGGACGCCGCGCTCGAAGCCCTGCGTCGGGCGTGGCCCGCAGCGATCGTGGTGGACGCCGCCAGCGCCCCGATCGCGTCGACGACGGCCGACGCGCTCCATCTGTTGCACGAGCTGCGCCGGTTTTCCGGCGAGATGCCGCTCCGGATCGGTCTGGTAGCGCGGGGCGACAGCCCAGAGGCGTCGCGGTTGCTGGCTGCTGGCGTGGAGCTGCTCGTGGTCGCCGATGACGCCGAGGAGACCCTGGCGAATCGCGGCGCGGCGGCCTTGCGGCGCGCTTTGGAGCGTGGCGACACCCTCGGCGTCGAGTCGGAAGGGGTCGCCATGGCGCCCGTCTTGCTGGAGATCGCGCTTGGTCTCGGTGGCTGTGAGGCCAAAGACCTCGATGAAAAGCTCGCCGCCTACCTTGAGACGTTCGGTCGCGCTGAGGGGCTCTCGGAGATCGAGATCTGTCTGTTCGATGGGTCACGCGAGATGTATGTGCAATGGATTCGGTGGCACGCCGGCAGGCCGCCGACCGCTGCCACGCCGCTGCCGCGCCCCGTCACCGCCATGAGCTACGCCATCGATCGCATTTTGGTAGAGCAATCCATCGAGGTGGGAGCGCTGTCGGAGTTACCACCGGCCGCGGCCTCGGAGCGCCAACAGCTTCAGGCGCGCGGGGTCGCCGCGTGGTCTGTCACGCCCATCGTGAGTCGGCGCGACGTGATCGGGTTCCTCTCACTCGGTCGCTCGCGGCCCGGAGCATGGACCTCGGCCCATCTCACCGCCCACGACCAACTGGCCGAGCTTGTGGCGCAAGCCTGGAGCCGATGGCGCGCCGCGCGTCCGCCGCAGCCCGACACACCGGACAACAAGTGCGCCGCTGGGCCGTGTGCCGCCGCCCGATGCGGCACGACGGTCACGGCCGCAACGCCGCCACCTCAGCCGGTCGGCCCGGTGGGCGACCCAGCCACGCTACGCTGGATCGGGCAGGCCGGAATCACGGCCGCGCGGGCGGCTAGCGCGCTGTCGCGCGACCTCACCCAGCTGGTCTCGATGGTCGACGGTCACACCCAGCTGCTCGCTGAGCACGTCGACGCCGGCGGCCGCGCCGCCCTCGCCGATCTGACCGACGTGATTGCACAGGCCCAGTTCGTCGGCGAGCAGCTGGTCGCGTTCGACAGCGACGCACCCGAGCAGGCCACCCGCACCCACGTAAACGATCATGTGGCGAATCTGGGGCCCCTGCTGCGTGCCTTGTTGGCCGGTCGCGCGCCGTTTGCGCTGCGCTGCGAGGCACGGCGGTCCTGGGTGCAATGTGACCCGCTGTGGCTGCGACGCGTGGTCGCGCATGTTGTGTTGTCGGCGCGCGACGTCGGCGGTCTGACGGAGCTGACGGTCGTCACACGCGACGGCCAACAAGGCGCGGTCATGCTCAGCGTGTACGCGGCCGGCTGTCGTCTTGGCGGACAAAGCGCTCCCCGCCGTGTCACCTCGCCGTCGGGGCTCCCCGTCGCCAACATCAGCGCCTTAATGGAGGCGGTGCGCGCCCGGGGAATCGACGCTCGCATTGAGTTAGGCGACTCGGGATCGCAGCTCACGTTGACGTTGCCGGGCGCCAAAAAACGCGATCAGGGCACGCGAACGCTGCATTTTGGGGCGAAAAGCACCGGCAGAACGGTGCTGATCGTGGACGACGACACGTTATTGCGCCAAGTGCTTGTGAGGCTGCTGACCCGTGGCGGGTACCGTGTGCTGGAAGCTGCTGATGGCATCGACGCCCTGGCGTTGCTCGAGCGGCTGCGAGACAAGGCGGGGACGGTCGGCGCGGAGCGGGTCGATCTCTTGGTGACCGACGTCTACATGCCCAACATGAACGGCCCAGACCTCGTCGGCACCTTGGCGCGGGACCAGCGCTCTGTCCCCACGCTGTTCATGTCCGCGTACGCCAACGCAGGCTCGCTTGGGCGTCAAATGCGCGGCGAGGTCGCTTTTCTCGCGAAGCCTTTCAAGGCTGATCAGCTCTTGGCGCGCGTCGCGGAGCTGGTGGCGGCCTGAGCAGAACTTGGCCTTGGCACGCGCCGGCCTCCGAAGATCAGCCCGCGCCGCGGTCGCCATCTCGGGAGGCGCGGCGCTTGCTCAGCTCGTCGCGGAGGGCCGCATCCTCATCTTCACCCCAGCGCAGCAGTCGGCGCTCCGACATGACCCACATCAGGCGTGAATACGGGAACGCGATGAGGGGGCCGACGATCGGTATGCTGGCGGCGCCAACGATGAGCAGGGTCACCCAGTCCAACCCCGCAATGCGCAGCGTGGCGATGAGCGTCGCCTCAAACACGACCACGATCGTGTACGACGCAAACATGGCACCGAGAAAATAGCCGTTGCCGCGGTCGAACTTGTGGCCGCAGTGATCGCAGCGTGGGTTCATGCCGAGCGGGCCGCGAAACATGGCGCCTTGCCAGCAGATTGGACACCGCAGCCGCAGGAACTCCGCTGGCGTCGGCCAACGCAGCTCAGTTGGCAGCGGGCTCACCGAGTTCGTTGAGTTCGCGGGCGCTGCGACGTGTGGGCCCGCGTTGGCTGCTGAGCGGGCGCTGGCTTCTGAGCGGGCGCTGGCATCCGTAGCGTTTGTCATGGTCCTGCTTGTCGACGGCCACACGGGCGGTTGAGCGCGTACCCTGCCCGCTGCCGCGTCGAAGAGCTAGAGTTGCTGCGGCGCGCGAGAAAGCCGTAAACTGCGCGACGCCGACGCTTGATTTGGTCCCATTCTGCGTAGATTCCTGTCCGATGAACGTCGGGCGAACGAGGTTCATCGTGCGACGACTTTCCACAGCAGCCGCCACGCTCCGGCTCCCCACGATCTTATTTTTCGCGCTCGTCCTGGGCGCGGCCTGTGGCGAGGGCAGCGGCACCGAATCCAGCAACGGCGCCAGCGCCGACGGATCGGGCATCGACAGCACGATCGCCGCCGACACCGGCCCCGGCATCGACAGCACGACCGTGGACGCAGGGCCGATCGCCGGCGCGGTCGCGATCGCCACCGTCGTCCCGGACAAAGGTCCGGTGGATGGCGGCTCCATCGTGGTGTTGACGGGCGCAGGTCTCCAGGACGGCGTCGAGGTCCGGTTCGGCGACGCGAAAGCGGAGATCCTCAAGGCTGAGCTGCCCGCGCGCCTCGTCGTGAAGACACCCGCCGGCGCTGAGGGCAAGGCGGCGATCACCGTCCTCAACCCCGACGGTGGCACGGCGACCCGTGACGGCGCGTACACGTTCCAGCAGACCACCGGCAACGCGCCGAGCGTCAGCAAGATCACGCCAAATCAGGGTCCGACGACCGGCGGCACGGTCTCTCTGGTGACGGGCGCGAACCTCAAGCCCGGCGCCGCCTTCCTGCTGAACTGGGAGCCTGTCGCCAAGGTCGACGTCAGCGGCCCGACCACCGCGCAGCTCACGACGGCCAGCCTCGCCCCCGGCAGCTACGACCTCGCGGTCATGAACCCTGACGGCCAGGCGGCAGTGCTCAAGTCCGCGTTCACGGCCTTGGACCCCGCAGATCTAGGCTCAAAGCCATCCTTCGGCACGGTCTACCCCGGCGCCGGCAGCATCGCAGGCGGCACGGCCGTCAAGGTCACTGGCACCGGCTTTAACACCGCCGCCATCCTCATGCTCGGCGGCGAGACCGTGGACACCTGGGTCGTCGACAGCGCCACGAGCGGCCACTTCACCACGCCGCAGCACGACGCCGGGCTCGCCGAGCTGGTCCTCACCAACCCCGACGGTCAGAGCACCGTGAAGGCAAACGGCTTCCTGTTTTACGTCGATCCACCCGTCGTGTTCGCCGTCGAGCCGAGCGCCGGGCCGCTCGCTGGCGGTACGGATGTCGCGATCCAGGGCGCGCATTTTGCGCCGCAGTTGACGGTGGAGTTTGGGGGCAAGGACTGCACCGGCGTCGTCGTCAACGCCCAGGGCACCACCGCGACGTGCAAGGTCCCGGCCGGCGATAAAGCTGGCGCCGTCGGCGTACTGGTCGGCAATCCGGACGGTCTGCTCGGCAATCTGCCCGCGGCCTACACCTACCTCGCGCCGCCGGCCAAGCCGGAGGTCACGAGCGTGAACCCGAGCGAGGGCGGCCTGGAGGGCGGGCTGGTCGCCGTGGTCTCCGGCAAGAACTTCGTTGCGGACAGCAAGGTCTACTTCGGTGGCGTCGAGGCGACCCCGATCCTCGCCAAGAGCGCAGAGGCCATCGCGGTCATGGTCCCCAAGAGCGCGACGAAGGGCAAAGTCGACGTCGTCGTGAAGGCGCTCGACGCACCGGACGCGACCCTCACAGCTGGATTTGAGTACGTCGAGGCCGGGCCACCTCTCGTGACCGAGGTGGTGCCGCAGACCGGCCCCACCACCGGCGGCGTGGTCGTCGTGGTGAAAGGCAAGAACCTACGCCCGAACGCGGAGGTCTGGTTTGGTAGCAGCAAGGCCCAGACGTCGTACGTCTTGGGACCGGAGGGGCTCGGCGTGCTGTTGCCCAAGGGCACCGCCGGCACGACCGACGTCACCATCAAAACGCCCGGTTTTGAGGACGCAAAGCTCAGCAATGGGTTCACCTACAAGGACGCCACCGGCACCGGCCCGAGCGGCCCGACCGTGGCGCTGGCGCAGGTCTCTCCGGCAGCCGGTCCGCTCAGCGGCGGCCACTGGGCCCTGCTCAAGGGCGCCAATCTGCCCACGGACGCCAAGGTCTTCTTTGGCACCAAGGTCGCCACAGACGTCGTGATCATCGACGGCGAGACCCTGTCTGCCCGAGTGCCGGCCGGCGCCAAGCTCGGCGCGGTTGACGTCGTCGTCCAAGATCCTTCGACGTTGGCGACCGCCACCGCGAACGGCGCGTACACGTATCTTGACGCCGCCACGCTCGGCGACCCTCCCAAGCTCACGACCGTCAAACCAGCCATCGGCCCCTCCGTCGGCGGCACCCTCGCCCGCGCCGATGGCGCCGGCCTAAAAGCCGGCGCGCTGGTCTTCATCGGCGGCAAACCCGCCGCCAACGTGGTCGTCGTCTCCGATGGCAAGCTCGGCAGCTTTCGCACGCCCGCCGGCAAGCCAGGCGCCGCGACCCTCATGTGGGTCAACCCGAACGGCCTGTTCACCACCCTCAACGCCGCGTTTGTCTACACCAGCGGCGGCACCTCGTCCGTCAGCCTCTCGGCAGCCAAGCCGAGCCAAGGCACCACCGCGGGCGGCACGCAGGTCGGTTTGACGGGTAAGGGTTTTGGCCCCGGCGCGCTGGTCTTCATCGGCGGCATCCCCGTCGGCGCGTTGCTCGAAGGGCCGACAGCCATGAGTTTTGTCACACCGGCCCATGATTCCGGGCTCGTCGACGTCTCCGTCACCAGCGCCGACGGCTGGACAGCGACGCTGGGCGACGCGTTCAACTACGTGCTCGAGGCGCCCTTCATCGCGACGATGGCGCCCGATTGGGGCAAACCCGAGGGCGGCACGAAGGTGGTCATCGCTGGGCAGGGTTTTCACCCGAAGGCGCTCGTCACGTTTGACGGCAAGCCCGCCAAGGTCGTCAGCGCGACCAACACCGCGCTGACCGTCACCTCGCCCGCGGGCACCGCTGGCAAGGCCGACGTCACCGTCACCAACCCCGATTTCTTGACCCACACGCTCAAGGACGGCTTCTCCTACACCAACTCGGAGCCGGGCAAAGAGGTCGCCATCACGGCGATCGTCGCCGACACCGCCAGCGAGCTTGGCGGCTCAAGTCATGTGCTGCAGGGCAACGGTTTTGGTGTCGGCACGTCCGTCATCATCGGCACCACGCTCGTCAAGACGGTGCAGGTCATCGACAACAAAACCCTGAAGTTTACGGCGCCGAAGCTCGCGATCGGCGCGCACGCGGTCAAGGTCATCGTGCCCGGCGTCGGTGACGCGACGGCGCCCAACGCGTTCTTCGCCTGGGACGCCAAGTCGACGGGTAAGGCGCCAGCGATCAGCGCCGTGGTCCCTGGCATCGGCCCGGTCTCTGGCGGCACGGTCGCCCTGATTCGCGTCAGCCCCGCTGACATGAAAGCCAAGGTCTACTTCGGCGGGTTGGCCGCCACGGTGCTTGGCGCGGACGGCGATGACGCGCTCGTCGTCGAGACGCCCGCCCACATCGCGGGCGCCGCCAACGTCAGCGTGATGCTGCCGGACGGTCACGCGCACACGCTGGTGGGCGCCTTCACGTACTACAAACCAGCGCCCGGTGTGACGCCGCCCGTCCTCACGCAGATCAAGGCCTCGAGCGGCGCGAACGCTGGTGGCGAGGCGATCGCGTTCAGCGGTCAGGAGTTCGCGCCCGGCAGCTTGGCGTTCCTCGGCTTCCGTCCGCTCACCAACGTCCAGGTGCAGAGCTCCGCGGCGCTCACCGGCATCACCCCCGCCCACCCGCAGGGCCTCGTCTCCGCGGCCGTCACCCGCCCCGACGGCATGAGCTCGGTGCTCAAGGCCGCCTACAGCTACAAGGTGCCGGCTCCGGAGCCCAAAGCCGTCTTCCCAACCGTCGGCCACACCGACGGTGGCACGACCGTCGCCATCAGCGGCAAGTTCTTCGCCCCCGGCGCCAAGGTGTTCTTTGGGACGACGGCGTCCACGCAGGTCAACGTCGCGGCCACCGGCGTGCTCACCGCGCTGGTGCCCCCGGTCGCCAAGGCCGGCGCGGTCGACATTCAGGTGCTCAATCCCGACGGGCAGCAGGGCAAGCTGGCGGCCAGCTTCACGTACAACGCAGACGACTTCGACAAGCCAGCGCCGACGATCAGCAAGCTGGTGCCCGACCGCGGCCCCTTCGCTGGCGGCACGGTGCTCGTGGTCTGGGGCAGCGACTTCCAGAAGGGCGCGAAGGTGCTCATCGGCGGCAAGCCAGCGATTGTGCACGTCGTGGAGAAGGGCTACGCCACGCTGACGACGCCTGAGGGCTTCATTGGGCCGGCCGATGTCACGGTGTTGAACCCCGACGGGCAAGGCGACAGCGAGGGCGGCGGGTTCACTTGGAACTCCCCCACGCTGGCGAAACCGAAGCTGCTCGGCATCACCCCGGCGAGCGGCCCGGAGGTTGGCGGCACGGCGGTGATCCTGACGGGCGTCGACTTCAGCGGCGCGGGCATGGGCTTTGTCGGCTACCGACCGCTCTCGAGCTGGACCGTGTTGAACAGCGCGATCGCCACAGGCAGCACGATCCCGGGCGTTTCGGGCAAGATCGACGTCGTCATCACCAACGGCGACGGCCAGAGCGCCACGCTCTCGGGCGGCTTCGACATGGTCGGCGCGCCGCGGGTTGACAGCTTCAACCCCGCCGTCGGCGCGACCGCCGGTGGCACGCTCATCACCATCGCAGGCAGCAACTTCAGCGCCAAGGCGAGCGTGACGTTCGGCGGCAAACCGGCGCAGAGCGTGCAGGTGCTCTCCCCCTTCGTCATCAAAGTCACGACGCCAGTGTCCGATCCTGGCCCGGCGCAGCTCAAGGTGAGCAACCCTGATGGTCAGAGCAACACCGCCGCCAAGCCTTACCTGTACGTGCTGCCGCCGCAGATCGCCTCGATCTTCCCGGCCAAGGGCAGCTCCGCGGGTGGCACCCCCGTCATCGTTCGTGGCAAGCACTTCCTCGCCGGCGCCAAGGTCTACTTCGGCAAGGTGCCCGCCTCGGACGTGGTGCTCGTCAGCGACAGCATCCTCACGATGCGCAGCCCCGTCGGTCTGGCCGACTCCGCCGTCGCCGTGCGGGTCGACAACCCCGACGGCCAGAGCGCGCTGAGCAAGCAGTCGTTCTTGTACGTCGACAAGACCAAGATCGCGCCGCCGCCGACGCTGACAGCGGTGCAACCGAAGAAGGGCCCGACCAGCGGCGGCACCTGGGGTGTGTTGTCGGCCGTCGGGCTGCAGCCCGGCGCCCAGCTGCTGTTTGGTGTGGTGCCGGCCGCGTCGACCAACGTGCTGACGGGTGGCAAGGCGGCGGTTTTTGTCACGGCGCCGTCGCCCGTCACCGCGACGGTGGATGTCGTCTTGCTCCAGCCGGACGGCGGTTTTGCCACCCTCAAGGCTGAGTTCAGCTACACAGACCCGAAGAATCTGGGCGCAAAGCCGGCCATCGCCAACATCGACCCCTTCTCGGGACCGACCAAGGGCGGCTCGCCGGTTGTGCTCACGGGCGCGGGGCTCGACGAGAAGGGCCTAGTCTTCTTCGACGGGCTGCCCTCATCGCTCGTGGTCAAAGCGACCAACGGCATCAGCGCGACCACGCCGGCCCACGGCCTCGGCGCCGTCGACGTGGTGCACACCGACAGCGACGGCTGGTCGGTCGTCAAGACCCAGGCCTTCAACTTCGTGCCGCCGCCACAGCTCTCCAGCCTCAACCCGAAAGCTGGCCCAGCGGCGGGCGGCACCACGGTCACGCTCACCGGCACCTTCTTCGCCACCGGCGCCAAAGACAGCGATTTTGGCAGCAAGACGACGCGCGTGCTGGTGTGCTCGCACTTCATCAACAAGGAGAACTGCGTCGAGGTGCCGACCGAGCAGATCGAGGTCAAAGACGACAAGACGCTCATCCTCAAGACGCCTAAGCAGGTCCCGGGTCTCAGCGACGTGGTCGTCATCAACCCCGACGGGCAGACGGCGGTGCTCAATCAGGCGTACCTCTTCCGCCCGCCGCCCAAGATCGTCGGCATCACCCCGAACTCCGGCTCGACGCTCGGCGCTGACACCATCCAGATCATCGGCAGCGGCTTTCAGTCCGGCGTGACGGTGCGTTTCGGCACGGTCGTCGCCACCAAGGTGACGATGGTCGACAGCACCAAGCTCACGGTGGTCACGCCACCCGGCAAGGCGGGCACCATCGCGGTGACCGTCGCGAACCCCGATCTCTCGACGCACACCGTCGGTGGCGGCTTCCTCTTCATCGCGCCGCCGGAGATCACCAACATCTTCCCGGGGCTTGGGCCGGAGACAGGCGGCACCGTCGTCACCATTCAGGGCGCCAACTTCGTGCAGGGCGTCAAAGGCAGCAAGGTCGTCTTTGGCAGCAAGCAGCTCGCCGACGCGGACGTGCAGATCGAGTCGAGCGGCATCATCAAGGCCAAGACCTCGCCGGGCACAGGCCCCGTCGCCGTGAAGATCATCAACCCAGATAAGCAGTTCGCGCTGAAGGCCGGCGGCTTTGTCTACATCCCGAAGGTGCCCGCGCCGACCGTGTCGCACATGGCGCCGAAGTTCGGCTCGACGTCGGGTGGCATCCTGGTGAGCATCTACGGCAACGGTTTTCTCACCGGTATGCAGGTCAGTTTTGGCAACGACGCGATCGGCTACACCAACTCCGCGTCGGTGAACGTGCTCAACGGCGGCACGCTGCTGGTGGCCAAGGTCCCGGCGCACTTGCCGGGCAAGGTCAACGTCCGCGTGACCAACTCCGACGGCCAGAAGGGTGTGCTCACCAACGGTTTTGAGTACCTCGCCGCCCTCGGGCTGCCAGCGCTCGCCTTCCAGGGAATCGTGCCCGATCGCGGCCCCAACGCCGGCGGTTACGAGGTCGTGATCTACGGCCAAGGCCTGAAATCCGGGGTGAAAGTCTACTTCGGTGACGCCAACACCGCGACGTGGATCGAGGCCTCCGCGGTCATTCGACTCGGGCCGACGCTCCTGCGCGTGACGGTCCCGAAGGCGGCCAAGAACGGCAAGGTCGACGTGCGCTTGGTCAACCCGTCGGTGGGTGGCACGGCCGACGAGCTGGTCGCGAAGACGGCGTTCACATACGGCCAATCGGTCATCTTGGAGCCCAAGGGCCATCGCCTGCCGATCGACAATACGATCGGCGACCAAGACCCGCTGATCATCGACGCCAACGGTGACGGGTTAAATGACATCCTCGTGACCCACTCGAGCGGTCGCGATGACCTGCTCCTGCAGTCCAAGGACAAAAACGGCGTGCCCGGCTTCTTCGTGGACGCCTCCAGTCAGCTGCCGACACCGTCAAGCTCCTGCTACTACCGCTCCAACGCAGTGGTGGTGGACATCGACGGCGACAAGGACATGGACGTCGTGTTCCGTGGTTACAATCGCTACATCTGCATCTACCGCAACGTCAGCGGTGGCACCTTCAAGGTCGAGAATCTGGGCTACGACAACGAGCTGTACCAGACCCAGGGGTTCTTCATCGCGGACCTGACGTGTGACGGCAACCTGGACCTGCTCGTCACGCGAGACGGGGTCAATCGCATCTGGGTGGGCGACGGCAAGGGTGGCTTTAAGAAGGACAACACCTTGTTGCCGGCACACAGCGAGCCGTCACGGGGCGCCGCTATCGGCGACGTCGACAAAGACGGTGACATGGACATTCTGGTCGCCAACGACAACGCCGTGCAGAACCGGCTCTACTACAACTCCTGCAACAACGTCGCCAAGGGCCAGCCCGGCAGCTTCTCGGACGCGACTTACGGCAACAAGAAGAACTTCCCGGTGTCGGGCTTCAACAGCCGCGCGGTGCAGCTGGCCGACATCAACGGCGACGGCTGGCTCGACGCGATGATCTGGAACTGGGGACAGACCGATCGCATCTACCTCAACTCCGGAGGCAACTTCGTGAACGACGACGGGCTGCGCTTCCCCCAAGACGAGAAGCTGCCCCACTCAGCGTGGGGTGAGTTCGTCGATGTGGACGGCGACGGCGACTTGGACGTGGTGACCAACAAGTACCAGAAGGTCACGAACCGCTACTGGCCTGCGGTGTACCTCAACGACAAGGCGCAAGGTGGACCGGGTCGATTCACGGACGCCACGCCCACCAACGTGCCGGCGTGGCGCGGTGAAGAGGCGATCTACTTCGCGGTGGGTGATCTGAACGGCGACGACCTGCCCGACTTCTACATCGTCAAACCGAACCATCAGGACTGGTTGATGCTCAACCACGGCTATCAGCCCAACAAGGCGCTGCTCGACCAGAACCGCGTGCCGAAGGGCAGCTGGGCGAACAACACGTTCTGGGGTGTGCCGCCAGATGTGGACACGACCACCGCCGCTGACGTCGGAGACATCGATGGCGACGGGGACATCGACATCGTCATGGCCGGTGCGGGTCGCGGCGTGATGGACGCCTGGGTCAATGATGGCCAGGGCAACTTCTTCTCGGAGGGTTCGACGCGATTGCCAGACGTGAAGTGCAACGCCACGGAGCTCAAGCTCATCGATCTCAACAACGACGGCGACCTCGATATCGTGATGACCTGCTACTACACCACCACCTATGACGGCGTGTACAACGGTGGTCTGCGGCAGCTCGTCAACGACGGTAAGGGCTACTTCACCGACGTGAGCAAGGCCTACATGCCGGACGCGTATGGCAGCCAAAGGACCTATGGCATGGGCATCGGCGATCTGGACGGCGACGGCGACCTCGACATGATCGCGAGCGGCTACTACTACGATCCGCTGCGCGTGATGCTCAACGGCGGCGACCCCTTCAACCTCGGCGGCGCCTACTTCTTCGCGAAGGATAAGGACCTGTTGAACTGGTACCAGTCGGGCCAGTCCAAGATGAGCTGGGTGATCACTGACCTCAACAACGACAAGCAGGCCGACGTGTACATGGCGATCTCGACTGGCCAGAACCAGCTCTTCCACAACACGGGCGGCGGCAAGATGAAGAACGTCACCAGCAGCCACTTGTCGTCAGGTAGCGACAACACGCGGCGGGTCATCGCCGCCGATGTCGACAAGGATGGCGACGTCGATCTGTTCTCGATCAACGATGGCGCCAATCGCCTGAGCGTTGGTGAGTTGGATTACAAGTACGCCGACGTGACCGCGAGCCACCTGCCGTCTGGAATGGCGGCCTACAACAGCCAATACGGCGTGTTTGTGGACTTGGATATGGATGGGCTGCTGGACATCGTCACCGCGACGTATGAGCAGCGCAATCAGCTGCTCCTCAACACGGGTGATGCGCATTTTGGCGACTTCACCGCGAGCGTGCCGAGGGATCTCGATCCGAGCTATGTGGTGTGCGTGGCTGACTTTGATAAGGACGGTCGGCCGGACCTATTCTTTGCGAACCGGGACGTCAATCGGATCTATCTGAACAAGACGCCGAAGCCGACCAAGTAGCCTCGACGACCTGAATCGCTCATGCATCCGTGTTGCGATGTGCGGAGGATGAGATGAGCCTGGAAGATAGCCGCTGGACGGAAGCCGACGTGCCGCGTTTGGACGGCAAGGTGGCGCTGGTGACGGGCGCCAACGGTGGGCTCGGGGTGGAGACGGCGCGTGTGCTCGCGGCGCGTGGCGCGCGTGTGCTGATGGCTTGCCGCACGGTCGCCAAGGGCGAGGCCGTCGCCGAGCACCTGCGGCAGCAGCAGCCCGACGCAGACGTGCAGGTTCTAGCGCTGGACTTGGCTGATCTCTCCAGCGTTGGCCGCTGCGCCGCGCAGGTGCAGGAGGAGGTCGGGTCGCTCGATCTGCTGATCAATAACGCCGGGATCATGGCGATTCCGCGCCGCGACACCGCGGACGGGTTGGAGATGCAGCTCGGCACCAATCACATCGGCCACTTCGCCCTGACGGCTCGCCTGCTGCCGCTGCTCGCTCCCGAGGCGCGCATCGTGACGGTCTCGTCGCAAGCGCACAGAATGGGTTGGATGGCGTGGTCCGATCTGATGGGGCAGCGGCGCTACGACAAGTGGCTCAGCTACGGCCAGAGCAAGCTGGCGAATCTGCTCTTTCACTTCGAGTTGGATCGACGCTTGCGGGCGAGCGGCGCCACGCAGCGGGCCGTCGCGGCGCATCCGGGCTACGCTGCCACCAACTTGCAGCATGTCGGACCTCAGCTCTCCGGTAGTCCACGTGAGGCGAAGTTGATGCGGCTCGCTAACCGCTATCTCGCCCAATCTGCGGCCCATGGCGCGTTGCCGAGCCTGCGCGCCGCTACCGATCCCAAGGCGCAAGGCGGCGACTACTTCGGTCCCGACGGCTTCTGGGAGGTCCGGGGCTGGCCGGTGCTCGTGGGGCACGCCAATCGCGCTGGCGACGTCGCCGATGCGGCGCGTCTGTGGCGCCACAGCGAGGCGTGGACCGGGCTGAGCCTGCTCTCTGGCGCTGCGCTGACCCAGACCGCCGGCTCGTCGGACAGCGAAGACCTGGACGCAGACGACGTCGACACGGACGACCGAGAAACCGAAGCGCCGGTGGCCATGGCTAGGGCAGCAACGCCGTAAAGGCGGCCGGCGGATCAGCGTGCAGCTCCAGACGCTGCCCGGTGCGTGGATGGGTCACCGAGAGGTGCATGGCGTGCAGGCCTAGCGTTCGACCGGCCACGCCGTAGCGCGCGTCGCCAACGATCGGGAAGCCAAGCGATGCGAGATGCACGCGGATCTGATGCTTGCGACCCGTGTCGAGCCGCACCTCCAGCAGCGAGCGGTCACGGCCGCGGCGCTGCACGGCGAACCGTGTGCGGGCCGCGCGGGCGTCGGATGGTGGTCTGGGGCCGGTGTGCACAGTGAGGCTGCGATCTTCCCAGAGCGCCGTGTCGACGACCCCTTCGTCCACGCCGACGACCCCGGCGACGATGGCGAGATAGACCTTCTCGGCGTTGGTCCAATCGGCTTGGATCGCCTCACGCATCTCGTGCGAGCGGGCGAACAGGATGACGCCGCTGGTCTCCCGATCGAGCCGATTTACGGGCCACAAGCGCGCATTTTTGCCGAGCGAGGCGCGAACCAGCGCGAGCGCGGTCTTCTCGCGCTCTCTCGCCGAGGACACCGACAGCAACCCCGCTGGCTTGTCGATCGCGACCAGATCGTCGTCGATGAACAGCGTCGTGAAGGCGGCACGCCCTCCGCTGCTTCGCTTCGTCGCTCCGGCGTGCGTCGCTGCCCTTGATTGTTCACGCCCTGCACGTCCTGCAGGTCCCGCCGTCGGTCCTGCTGATCCTGTTGGCGCTGCGGGTCCCGAGGCGCTCAGATCGTCGATCTCTAGCTGATCGCCCGCAGATACGGGGTGATCGTGTTGTCGAATCGCCGTGCCGTTGACCGTGACCAGCCCGAGCCGCAGCCGCTCCTTGAGCTTCTTGCGACTCCAGTTGGGCAACGCCTCCGCCAGGAAGGGCAGCAACGTCTGGTCGTGTTTGGCGTGGAGTCGTTCGGTCATCGTGCGAGGATGCTAGAGCACCGCGGGCGCGGTTGAAATGGCCGCGCCACGCCAACCGCCGTCCCGACGCCGTCGTCTCGCTGTTTTTCAATAGCCATAGCGGGTTGTGCGCCAAGGTGTTGTCGCATCGCAGACGCCTTGTTAGGTTCCGCGCGTTCCACGCTCATCACGCGCTTGACGCGCACCACTCGCAGCCCAGGATCTCCCATGCTGAACTCCGCCCTCGCGCACCTCCGCACCCTTCGTCCCGCCATCGACGCGCAAGCGCACTGCGACGGGCCCTGCGGCGTCTATGATCCCGCCTCCGCGCGCATCGCGGCCGAAGCTGCGGTCTCGATGACCAAGAAGATCCTCGCCCTGACGCCGCCCGCCGCCTCGGACGCTGGCGCGATGGCCGCGTACCTCAACACGCTCTCGCGCTACGTCGCGATCAAGGAAGAGCAGGCCCACCTCGCCAAGACCGAGCTGCTCGTGCTGTGGACGGACTACTTCAAGCCCGTGCACCTCGCCGCCTACCCGGACTTGCACACGACGATCTGGAATGCCACCAAGCTCTGCTCGTCCGTCAAGGTCGAGGTCAGCGCCATGCACGCTCAGGAGTTGATGGACGCGATGAAGGAGATCCACGTGATCTTCTGGGCCACCAAGGGTCGCGACGTGGCCTGGTACACCGCGAGCTAGTCGCGCACGCGATCTGTGGTGACAGACTCTATCCACGCAGACCCGATCGACGCGGACACGCTCCCGCCAGCCGGCTGGGCCGAAACGCTGCGATGGTTGTGCCGGCGGCGGCTTCGTGTGCGTGTGACTGGACGCTCGATGTGGCCGCAGCTGAAGCCCGGCGACGAGGTGCTCGTCGACCCAGGCTGTCCTCTGCGACGCGGCGACATCGTTGTCGCGCGTCACCCGTTTCG
Source organism: uncultured Myxococcales bacterium (assembly GCA_937910235.1). Lineage (GTDB taxonomy): Bacteria > Myxococcota_A > UBA9042 > UBA9042 > UBA9042 > UBA9042. The sequence continues at coordinate 20,951 of CALENB010000413.1, forward strand.
TCGCGACGTGCACATCATCAAGCGTCTCGACGGCTGGCATGATGACGGTGCGCTGCGGCTGCTCGGCGACAACGCCGACGAGAGCAGCGACAGCCGGACCCTGGGTCACGTCCCGCCGGATTTGGTCGTGGGCCGCGTGACGAGTCAGCTGCCGGCGGCCGCGCTGCGCAGTTTGCCCGGCTCGCCCGGAACAATGGGCTGATAGCTGCGGCGAGCAGTGAGGTGACCGCGCGATGCTGACCTTCCTTTCCGGCCTCACCGCCGGCGCCGTTCACGTCGTGACGGGACCCGACCACCTCGCCGCGCTCGCGCCTATCGCCGTCGATCAGCCACGCCGCGCGCTGGCCATTGGGATGCGATGGGGCGTCGGCCACGGCGCCGGTGTTGTGCTCTTGGGCGGTCTGGGCATCCTGGCGCGCGGCAGTTTTGACGTCGACGTCGCCTCCGCATGGGCCGAGTTCTCGGTCGGTTTTGTCTTGATCGGGCTCGGCGCCTGGGCCCTGCACCGCTCCCGCGGCGTCGTCATTCACGCCCACCCGCACGTCCACGACGAGCCCCACCATCCAGCCACGGATGGGACCCAGACCCACACCCACACCCATGTGCATGTGCACGCAGCGGCGGATGGCCACGACACGCCGGCCGCCCACGCCACGCACGAGCGGACGGCGTTTTTTGTCGGATTGCTGCACGGCGCGGCGGGTGGTGGCCACTTGCTCGGGGTCTTGCCGTCGCTCGCGCTGCCACGCGCGGCTGCGGCTGTCTATCTCGGCGCCTACTTCCTGGCCGCCGTGCTGGCCATGGCCGGTTTCGGCGCCGCGCTTGGCCACATCGTGCGGCGCTCCGGTCAGCAGTTTGTGCGTCGTCTCATGACGTTCTCCTCTCTGACGGCGATCCTCGTCGGTGTCGCGTGGATCGTGACGGCGTGGCCAACCTGACCACATGGCGAGCATTGAATAGATGTCAGCCGTGTCCGTTCGCCCTGGACGACTCTTCACCCCCCATTCACAGCGTTGAGGTTCCGATGATTCGCCCATGCACCCGCCTCGTTACTGCGCTCACGGTGACGTTGGCTTTGGCCCTCTCGCTGGTGACGCGCCCCGCAGCCGCCATGGAGCCGCCGGCCTACGCCGCCTTGCGCGCGCAGGTGACGCGCACAGCGTTTTCAAGCGCCCGTCTCGACGTCGTGAAGGTCGCCGCGAGCAGCAACACGTTCACCAGCGCGCAGGCCAAGGGGTTGATCCAGGCCTTCAGCTTCTCGAGCGGCAAGCTCAAGGCGCTGCGAGCCCTCTCGCCTCGGATCGTGGACCCGCGCAACAGCTTTGTGATCTTGGATGCGTTCACCTTCTCGTCCGATAAAAAGAAGGCTGCAGCCATCCTGCGCACCGCTGGCAGCAGCGTTCAGCACGCCCCGCCGCCACCGCAACACGCGCCGCCCGCCGCCTACCGTGCGCCGCCGCACGCTGTGCAGCCTGTGCCAATGCAGCCCGTGCCTATGCAGCCCGCAGCAGGGCACGGCGCCCCTGCTTCCTACCCCGCAACGGCGGCCTGGGCTGCGCAGGGGTATGGTCACGTGCACAACGTCTGGCCCGAGTCGGCGCTCCGCGAGCTCTACGCCACCCTGCAGCACGCCCGCTTCTCGCGCGATAAGCTCGCCGCGCTCAAGCTGGCGGTCGGGTCTCGGCACGACGGTCTCACCGCCGATCAGGTCCTCACGACCCTCAAGGCCTTCGGATTCTCGCGCGACATGGTCGCCGCGCTGCGGATCCTGGAGCCCAAGATCTTGGCGATGCCAGCGCAGGACGTCGCGCGCATCATCACGCTGTACCCCTTCTCTTCAGACCGCCTCCATGTGCTCCGGGCGCTCAAGGACACGATCCTCGATCTGGAGAACAAGCACGTCATCTTGGCCGCGTTCACGTTCTCGAGCGACAAGCGCAAGGCGGCCAAGATCCTCGCCGGCGTCCAGCCGCGAAGCCCGCTCTACGGCACCATCCGTGGGCGTCACGTCGTTTTTGTCATCGACTGCTCCGGCTCCATGGGCGCTGAGGTGTTCACAAACGCGGGTCGGCGCGTCAATCGGCTCGACTACGTGCGGTATGAGCTGGGCCGCGCCCTCGCCGCGCTGCCGGCCGGCGCCACGTTCAACATCGTCGTCTTTGCGGGTGGTGTGCTGCGCTGGCAGCCGCGTGGCGTCGCCGCCTCGGTCGCCAACCAGCAGCAGGCGATGGCGTTCATGGCGCATCAGCGACCAGAGGGTGGCACCAACATCTGGGACGCGATGAAAACGGCCTTGCAGGAGCCTGGCGTCGACGAGGTGCACTTCCTCACGGACGGCACGCCGACCGCCGGCCCAGTGCGGGGTCACGCCGAGGTCTTGCGTAAGTTCCGGACCCTGCTGCCACGGCGGCGCGTGCCAATCCATGGCGCCGCGCTGCTCATGGGTACGTGGAGGGGCGACCGCAAGGCGCAGTCTGCCGAGCTGGTCTGTGCAATCGCGCACGAGACCGGCGGGCTGTGTCGGGTGCTGCAGTAGGGCGAAGCGCCGGCGGGCAGCGCCCAGCTGTTCGGCGGGCCTCACTGCGTGTTCGTTGGCGTGCGAGTTGGCGTGCTAGTTGGCGTGCTGCTGGGCGAAGGCGCGGATCTGACCGAGCATCGATACGAAACCATTGCGACGATTGGCCGAGAGCTGGTTGCCGAGGTCGAGTCGATCAAACAGGTCGCTGACGTCGAGCGTGAGGATCTCGTCGGCGGTCTTGGCGTCATACAGACTCAGCACGATCGCGACTAAGCCCTTGACGATGATCGCGTCCGAGTCGGCCTGAAAGTGCAGCAAGTCGCCCATCGCGCCAAGACCCTTCGCCCCATCGCGCTCGGCGCCAACTGCAGGCGCGGTGGTGCAATGGAGCCACACCCGGCTGATACAGCCCGGCACAAGCGCAGACTCGACCTTCATCTCATCGGGCAGCGGCGCGAGCTTCTTGCCCAGATCGATAATGTAGCGGTAGCGCTCTTCCCAGTCGTCCAAGAGCTCGAAATTCTCGACGATCTCCTCAACAGTCATCGCAATCCTCCGGGTACGGTTCGCAGCTCGCTGCCAACCCGGCGCGGACCCTACCCCATCGGGCCCGACCGCAGCCACCCCTCGCGGTCGCGGCTATTGTCCACTCTTGAGGGCCTTGCTCAGCGCTTTGGTGATGGCTTCCAAGACGGCGATGCGGGCGAAGGCCTTGTCGTTACTTGGCACAACAATCCACGGCGCATGCTGCGTGCTGGTGCGGCTGACCATGTCATTGACGGCGGCGCCGTACGCGTGCCACTTGTCGCGATTGCGCCAGTCTTCGTCGGTGATCTTGTGCTGCTTGTGTGGTGTCACCTCGCGTTCTTTGAAGCGGCGCAGCTGCTCGTCTTCGGTGATGTTGAGCCAGAACTTCAGCACGATGACCCCTGCCTCGGAGAGCTGCTCTTCGAACTCGTTGATCTCGTAGTAGGACCGGCTCCACTGGGTCGGCGTCGCAAACCCTTCGATGCGTTCGACCAGCACGCGGCCATACCAGGAGCGGTCATAGATCGTCATGCGACCGGCGCGGGGCACGTGGTGCCAAAATCGCCAGAGGTAGTGCTGGGCGTGCTCCTCATCCGTCGGCGCGGCGATTTGAATGGTGCGGTACAGCCGCGAGTCGACCGCGTCGGTGACCCGCCGAATCGCGCCGCCCTTGCCCGCCGCGTCGGGGCCCTCAAACACCAACACCGTCGAACGTTTCGCCTTGTAGGCCGACCACGCCAGCTCGTTGAGCTTGGATTGCAGGGTTTTTAGCCGTCTTTTGTAGATCTCATCGGTCAGGGTTTGGGTCATGTCGACGCTGTCGAGGAGCGTGCGTCGCGCGCCGGCGAGGTTCGGCAGGATCGGCACGCTGGGCGCATGCACCGCCGGGTCCGTGCCGACCCGCGCCAGCCGCGCCGTCATCGCGCCGAGCAGGGTCTCACCCACGGCGAGGTCGCGATAACGGCGGTCCGTCGCCTCCACCAGGTACCACGGCGCGATCCCGGTGTCCGTCGCCCGCACCACCCGCTCCGCGAGGCGCTCGAACTGGCCGTAGTGCGCCGAGAAGCCTGATTTCGTGGGCAAGTTGGCCCAGCGACTGCGGTCGTCGCGGGACAGTTCGTCAAAGCGCCGCTTCTGGTCGGTCTCTGCCATGTGAAACCAGAACTTCACGATCAGCGCGCCGTCTTGGATGATCATGCGCTCAAAATCTTCGATTCGACTAAGCTCCGCGTCGAGGTGCGCCGGCTCTGCGTTCTTGGCCATGTGGTGCACGAGCGGCGTCTGATACCAAGCGCCGAATAACACGGCGATCTCCCCGCGCGGCGGCAGGTTTCGCCAGAACCGCCAGTAGCGCGGGCGCTCCCGGTCTTCATCGGTCTCATCCCAGAACGCCCAGGTCTGCACGCCGCGGGTATCGAGCCAGTGGTTGAGCCGGTCGACCACTTCGCCTTTGCCAGCGGCCTGCACGCCTGAGACGATGATGATCACCGGCACCTTGTGCAGCGCGAGCTGCAGCTGCACTTCGAGCAGCTCGGTGCGCAGGTCTGGGATCCGCGCTTTGAAGTCGGTTTTGCTGACCTGCCGACCGACCTTGGTGGCTTCAAACATACATTCGCTCCGGCTCGCGTCGTTGCGGTGAACGACGCTGCGTCAGCAGGCTGGGACCAGCCCGGGCAGCCCTCTCAGGGTGCGCACGGTGCGGTGGCCGTGAATCTCCGCGGGGAAGTGATCGTCGGCGGGTGGCCAGGCGCGCTCAGGAAACACGCCAGTCACGTCATGCGTCGTGAACCAAGCTAGCTCGGCGAATGGGATTTGGGCGGTGCGGTGCAAAAACGCCGGTAGACCGGCCGACGAGCTCATCGCCCGTGTCGCCTCGATCTGCGTCACGAGTCGCGGCGTCCGCCGCGCGCACGCCCGCAGCACCTCAGGCTCCGGCAGCAGCAGCTGCGAGAGCCATCGGATCGTGTCGGGATCCCGACTGCGCTCCAGCGCGATGACGAGCAGCGGCGTCGGCAGCGGCAGTCCCAGCCAGGGCAGTCCCGGCCAGGGCAGTCCCAGCCAGGGCAGTCCCGGCCCGGCGTGACGCCAAGGCTGCAGCGCGGCCGAGAGTTGGACGACCGTCGGACTGATCGCCAGCCCACCGGCCTCATGCCACCAGCGCGCTCGGCGCATCATTCGGTCTCGCTCGCTGCGTCGCATGCCTCTCCAAAGGTGAAGCAGGGGGATCGCATCGGGCAGGGTGTCTCGTCAAGTCAAGCGGGCATCGTGCCGCCCTCGCCGTCGCGCCGCTCGCCCCGTGCAGAAACTGCCAGTCTGCCACTTGGTGTCGCCTTTGGTCTGCCGCGTCGGGCGTCGCGGCGAGATGATGATCACGGCGCGAAGCCAGCCGGCGACGAACGGATCACGAGCGTCCAACCGTTCATACATATCGCGGACCCAGTTGATTCTCCTAGCGCAACCGGCCTCACCTCAGGCGGCGATCGGCCGCCACTTGGGCCGTGAAACCACAGCGCACACGGCGGCCGCACCGGCGTCCCGAATTCTTTCGTGGCGGACGATTGACTTGGCCCGACGAGAAATAGCTAGTGCGCTCCGAATCTCGCCAAACTCGGCGCGACGGGAGGATGTTAAGAACATGAACAATATAAGAATATTGAGTATTTTACTCGTGTTCAGCGCGATCGTCGCGGGCTGCGGCGACGCAGCCTCTCCGACCGGCACCGACGCTGTCGGGACCGATGCGTCCGACGGTACCGGGGGCTCCGATGTCTCCGGCGCGGACGTCTCCGGCACGGACGCTGGCGGGACCGACGCAATCGAAGCCGACGGCGGCGCGGTCGATGCCATGGGCGACACTAGCGGCGCGGACGCTGGCGCCGACAGTCAAGGGAGCCCCGGCCTCTCCAGCGGTGCGCTCGTCTCCGGTGGCGGCATGTCTGCCAGCCCGTCCTACACACTGCTCCACACCCTCGGCCAGCCTATGGCGGCCCACACCAACGCGACATCCGCGAACTACCGCCTCCGTGGCGGACTCGTCGGCATCATCGGAGGCCAATAATGAACTTCCTCTCCTTCTTTCGCGGCGCAGTCGTCGCGATGCTTACGCTGTCATCGGCTGTCGCTTTCGCCGCCGTGCCGACGACCTTGACCCATCAGGGTCGCCTGCTTGACGCCGACGCCAAGCCCATCAACAGTAAGCTTGACGTCACCTACGCGCTCTATGGCGCCGCCACCGGCGGTGAAGCCCTCTGGTCAGAGACGATCGCCGTCGACTTCGTCAATGGCTACTACAGCGCCGTTCTTGGCGCCACCAACCCCATCGCCGACACCCTCGCTGGCGGGCCGTTCTACCTCGGCATCAAGGTGGGCGCGGATCCGGAGATGACGCCGCGCACGGAGCTCACCAGCGTGCCCTACGCGCTCGTGGCCGGTGATGTCGTCGGCGCCATCCACCCGGCGTCGGTCAGCGTCGCTGGGGTCGAGATCATCGACGCCAAGGGCAAGTGGATCGGCGATAAGGCCGGGTTGCAGGGCGATCCTGGCGCCAAAGGTGACGCCGGCGCCAAAGGTGACGCCGGTGCCAAAGGCGACGCTGGTCCGAAAGGCGCCGCCGGTGCGTCCGTCGTCACCGTTGACCTCCCTGCCGGCGCGACCTGCGTTGCGGGCGGTATCCAGATCACCAGCCCATCGGGTGTGGACGTCCTCTGCAACGGCGCTGCCGGCGAGAACGGCGAGGCCGGCGCGAGCGTCGTCGGCAGCTCGGAGCCCGTCGGCGAGACCTGCCCCGCGGGCGGCGTGAAGCTGATGATCGGCGAGAAGGTCTCCTACGTCTGCAACGGCATCAAGGGTGACACCGGCGCCACGGGTGACACCGGCGCCACGGGTGATACCGGCGGCAAGGGTGACGATGGCACGAGCGTCACCGCGGTTGGTCTCGCAGCTGGCGCGACCTGTACAGCTGGAGGCGTGCTCTACACCTCAGTCGATGGCGCGGTCGCGATCTGCAACGGCACCGACGGTAGTCAGGGCGACAAGGGCGACCAAGGCGACAAGGGCGACAAGGGCGACACGGGTGTCGCTGGACCGAAGGGCGACGCTGGTGCGCCTGGTTTCGCTGGAGCTCCCGGGACCCCTGGTGCGAAGGGTGACACTGGCGCCAAGGGTGACACTGGCGCGAAGGGTGAGCCCGGTGCGAAGGGTGACACTGGCCCGAAGGGTGACACCGGCGCGAAGGGTGACACTGGCGCGAAGGGTGACACTGGCGCCAAGGGCGCGACGGGCGCGACGGGCGCAGCGGGCGCCAAGGGTGACACGGGCATCGTCGCGAACGGTGTGTTCAACGGCTTCGCGGGAGCTTCGATCGCCGCGTCGACCACCTCGGTGTACGTCTTCGTTGGTCCGCAGGCGACCGTCACGGTGGGCACAGGGCAGCGGCTGTTCGCCTCCGCGCAGGCCCCGCTCGCGAGCAACGTCGCCACCGGCACCAAGACCTTCCGCTATGGCGTGTGCTACCAACCCGCGGCAGGCGGCACGGTGACGAACTTCGTCGGCGGGTCGTACTCCATCGGTGAGATCGGCACCCGGCGCGTCTCCTGGGCCGCCTCGGCCTCTGTGAAGACTGCGACGGGCTCGTTCAAAGTTGGGTTCTGCATCTCGAGCAACAAGATCGCCTTCAACCACAATGACTACGTCAACGGTTGGGTCATCGTCTCGAACTGAGGTTGTGGTGCGACAGTACGCAATCGCCGCCGCCATCGTGGTGGGTTTCGCCATGGTGGCGGCGGCCATCTACTTCCGGCCCGCAGCTCCGGCCTCTTCGGAGGTTGGCGCTGCTGGGGCGGGCCCTGAGGCCACTCCAAAGCCAAGCGGCGAGCGCCCGGCTACGACGCGCCTAGGTCGTGCCGCGCCCGCCTCGGCTCAGCCTCCTGCGCCAAAGGTGAGCGCCATACAGCGCGAAGCGGCGATTCGTGCCGCCTTGGCGCCTGAGCGTGCGCGCTGGCGCCGTGATTGTTGGGACAAGTTGGCGGCAGGCCAACCCGGCGCGCCCCACGCCCATTTCAAGATCAGCTTCGGCTTTGGATCCCATGGCGAGGAGCTGTCTCGCGGCTTCGTGTCGCCGCGCGAAGGCACCAATCCTGAAGTTGACCTCTGCATCAACCGGCTGCCGACCACGCCGTTGCGCCTGCCGACCGCGGGCGGCGCTTTCACGGCGGAGCTGTCGTTTGAGGTGCCTTAGGGACAGGCGCAGACAAGCGGGCGGGGTCTGATGACTACACTTAACACTTGCTTGCAAGTGTTAAGTGTAG
>CALENB010000414.1 GCA_937910235.1 uncultured Myxococcales bacterium
CCGAGCCAAAGACCACGACATCCGCTTCGTAGAAGACAACTGGGAATCGCCCACCCTCGGCGCCTGGGGCGTGGGCTGGGAGGTCTGGCTGGACGGCATGGAGGTGACCCAGTTCACCTACTTCCAGCAGGTCGGCGGCCTCGATCTCGACCCGATCCCGGTCGAGCTCACCTACGGTCTCGAGCGGCTCTGCATGTACTTGCAGGACGTCGACAGCGTCTACGATCTGGTCTGGACCCGCGGCCCCGACGGTCGCGCCATCTCGTACGGTGAGGTCAAACATCAGGACGAGGTCGAGTTCTCGAAACACAACTTTGAGCTCGCAAACGTCGAGCTCCATCTCGATCAGTTCAATCGATTCGAGACGGAGGCGCTGCGGTTGTGCGCGGAAGAGCCACCGCTGGTGCTGCCCGCCTACGACTATGTGATGAAGGCCAGCCACGCGTTCAACGTGCTGGACGCCCGCGGCGCGATCAGCGTGAGCGAACGACAGAAGTACATCGGCCGGGTGCGGACCATGTCGCGCGCCGTCGCGCACGGCTACGTCGAGCTGCGCTTCCGCCTCGGATTGCCCCTCTGCTCACCGGAGGAGCGCACGGTCGCGATCGCGATCCGTGAGGCGACGATCGCAGCGGAAGCGGCGCGTCTCGCCAAGAAGAGCCGGAAGCACGCCAAAGATGACGACGCCAGCAACCAGGACAAGCGCGCCAAAAACGCGAAGAAACCAGCCTCAACGGACCCTTCGTCGGCGACGGCATAGGTGGAGGGAGCGACCATGAGTGACGCGACCAAAGACCTGGAAAGCCAGGCGCTACTCATCGAGTTGGGATGTGAAGAGGTCCCGGCGTCGATCGCGCCGCGGGCGGCCAAAGCGCTGCTTGACGGCCTGGTACGCCTCCTCGACGCCGCCGGGCTCAGCCACGGCGAGGCGCGCTGGCTCGGTACGCCGCGGCGCTTGACCGCGCACATCGAGGCGGTGCAGGTGCGTCAGCCTGACCGCGTCGACGAGCTGGTCGGTCCGCCGGCGCGGGTCGCGTTTGATACCGACGGCAACCCGACGCGCGCCGCCTTGGGGTTCGCCCGCGGCCAGGGCGTCGATCCCTCGGGCCTCTACGTGTTGGAGACGCCGAAGGGCGATTACGCCGCCGCGAAGAAGTCGGTCTCCGGTGAGCGGGCCGACGTGCTGCTCGCGGCCGCGCTGCCCGATCTACTCCGCAACCTCCCGATGCCAAAGCGCATGAAATGGGGTCGGCAGGCGGAGCCCTTCATTCGACCCGTGCATAGCTTGGTCGCGATTTTAGGTGACCGCGTCATCGACGTCGAATTTGCCGGTGTACGCGCTGGCCGCGACGCCGCCGGGCATCGCTTTCTCGGTGGCCCAGTGCCGTTATTGACGGCGGACTACGCGCTCTACGTCGCCCTGCTGCGCGTCGCGCACGTCATGGTCGATCCAGCGGAGCGTCGCGCGGTCATCCTCGCCGCGGCCGAGACGCTGGCGGCGGAGGCCGGCGGTACGCTGGTGGACGACCCGGTGACGCTCGATGTGGTCACCTGGTTGGTTGAGTGGCCGTTCCCGTTGTTGGGCACCTTCTCCGCCGCGTTTCTTGAGATCCCGGACGAGGTCACGATCATCACGCTGCGCGAGCATCAGAAGCTCTTCACCATTCGCGGCGCCGACGGCAAGCTCCTCAATCGCTTCGTGGCCGTCGCCAACACGCTCAGCGAGCAGAGTCGCGCCGTCGTGGCGGAGGGCAACGCGCGTGTCGTCAGCGCGCGCCTCTCGGATGCGCGGTTCTTCTACGACGTCGATCGCAGCAAACCCTTGGCCGACTTTGTGGCCAAACTCGACGGTCGCATCTACCTGCAGGGCTTGGGTTCAACGTTGGCGAAGGTGGCCCGCCTCGAGGCGCTCGCCGATCATCTCGCCGCTGAGGTCTGCCCGGACCACGCGACGACCACACGCCGGGCCGCGCATCTGTGTAAGGCCGACTTGGCGACCCAGATGGTCGTGGAGTTCACCGCGCTGCAGGGCCAGATCGGCGCGGATTACGCTCGGTGCGCCGGTGAGAGTGACGCGGTCGCCGACGCGATCGCAGAGCACTACCAGCCGCGTTTTGCCGGTGACGCGGTGCCAGCCACAGCCCCGGGCGCCGTGGTCGCCATCGCCGACAAGCTCGACGCCATCGTCAGCTGTTTCGGCCTCGGGCTCATCCCGAGCGGCAGCCAAGATCCCTACGCTCTCCGGCGCTCGGCGCTCGGGATCGTTCAGATCTTGGTCGCCAAAGGCTGGCGCATCTCCCTCAGCGGGCTTATCGCCGCCGCCGTCGAGGCCATCGACGACGGCGACCTGATCACCCGCGGCGACGCGCTGATTGAGCAGGTGCTCGCGTTCTTCGAGGGGCGACTCAAGCACTGGTTGTCCGAGAATCAGAGCTCGCAGCTGTACGCAGCGGACACCGTTGAGGCCGTCTTGGCCGCTGGTTTCGATGACGTGCCTGCCGTCTTTGACCGCGCGGCGGCGCTCGCCACGGCGCGTCGAGGCGACACCTTCTTGCCGCTCGCCGCCGCCTTCAAGCGGGTCGCCAACCTCGTCAAAAAGGCCGACGCTGGCCCAGACGCCCGCGTCGACGAGGCGCTCTTTGAGCTCGACGCCGAGCGCGGCCTCTACTCCGCGGCGACTGCGCTCTCGGGGGGGCTCGACGCCCAGCTCTCCGACGGCGATTGGGACGGTGCGCTCAGCGCGCTCGCGACGCTCAAGCCCGAGGTTGACCGCTTCTTTGACGATGTCATGGTGATGCACGAAGACCCGGCGCTGCGGCGCAATCGCTTGGCGCTGCTGCAGCACACCGCGCAGCTCTTCGCGCGCATCGCGGACTTCTCCCGCATCCAGGCTTGACCCGTGGCTGTCTTCTCCCGCGCGCTGCGCGCACGTTTCCCCGCTACGGCGCTCGCCAAGTGGTTTGCGATCGCCCTGGTTGCGCCGCTGCTCGCGTCGCCGCTCAGCGGCTGCAACGACGAGATTGGCCTCCCGGCCTACACCGGCACGGGGGTGCGGTACCCCACGGCGTTGGTCGCCGACCCGTCTGGGCGTTACGTCTACGTGGTCGGCGCGAACTTTGACCGAGGCAACCGCGGCGGCATCGTCTCGGTGCTCGACACAGTCGCCGGCGGCTGGGCGGACGGTGGACGCGTCGAAGTGCCCACGTACGCGTCCGGCATCACCCTGCAGGCTGACGCGCTCGGGGCCGGCAAACATCGGCTTTTTGTGCCGTCCCGCGAAGACGACAGCATCAGCGTGATCGACGTGACGCCCGTCGCCGGCGCCGCGCCCGTCCTCGGCTGCGGCGCGCCCGCCAACGACATCGGCCCCTGTGGTGACGCCTGGCGCATCGGCGGGCTGGAGAAGGGCGACCTCAACGTCGGCCAAGATCCCGTCTCTGTCACCCTCGCGCCGGGACACGACGGCCAATCTCTGCTGCTGCACGTGGCTGCGTCGGTCGGCGGTCGCCTGTCGACGTTCGGCGTGAAGGACGGCCCTGGTGGCGGCGTCGTCGCGACCGCGCTGCCGGCGTTCACCCCCGGCGGGACGGGCGCGAGCCCGAGCGCGTTGCTGCGTTCGCCACTGAGCGGTCGAATCTACGTGGCCGACGTGCGCCGCAACGCGATCTACGCCTACCAACTCGACGCCACGACCAGCGCGAGCGAGACCGCGTGGTCGGTCCGGCTGCACAACCCGATCGCTGGCCTGCCGGTCGCGTCCGGCAGCGAGTTCAGCCGCTCGATGGCGCTCTCCGCCGATGGTGGCCGCCTCTATGTCGCTTACCGGAACCCAAACGCGCTGTTGATCATCGACACGGCGCCGGACGCCACCGGGCAGCCCATCGATAGCCACGTCGACACGATCGGCCTCGGCGGCCGGCCCGCGCAGGTGGTGCTCGCCCCGACCGGGCCAGGCGGCCGCGAGCTAGCCTACGTCAGCTGCTTTGGCACCGACGACATCTGGGTCGTCGACCCCGAGGCGCGCAGCGTCGTCGCCGTGGTGCGCTTGCCGCACTCGCCGTACGGGCTCGCTGTGGCCAACGTGCCTGGCCGTGGCTGGACGCTGTATACCGGGCTGTTCAGCCAGCATCGCATCGCGGTCATCGACCTCGATGAGGGCGATCCAGAGCGCCACCAAGTCAGCGCTTTCATCGAATAGTCCTGGGAGACCTCATCGTGATCTTGCCGATCTCCGCACCTCCGGGTGCCGCACCATTCGTCGGACCACGCGCCGTCGCCGCGATCGTGCTGATCCTGCTGGCTGCCTGTGGCACCACCACGCCGGTGCCACCGGATGGCCTGCGCAATCCTCGTGGCATCGCGCTGGCGTGCATCGAAGGGGGCGCGGCCAAGGCGCTCGCGACCTGCGCCTCTGACAAGAACGTGCGGGCTTTCATTACGGGCGGCGGCGTCGGCTCCGTGTCCATCGCCCGGCCGCTCGACAACGCGTGGCTGGACACCGATCCGAGCGTCCCCGGCTTCACGCCGCTCATGGTGGGCGATCTACCGCGCGCGATCATCGGTGACCCGTCGGAGCCTAAGTGGCTGTACATGACGCTGGCCCTCGGCGCAGAGCTGGTGCGCATGGACGCATCGGCGCCGGCGCTCAGCACGCTCACGCGCACCAAGCTCACATTTGTGCCCGCCGGGTTAGCCACGACCACGATCCCGACCGCGCGGCTCTACTTGGCGGACACCGAGGGCGGCGCGATCTGGCGCCTTGAGCTAGCGGAGTTTGCCACCGGTGGCGCGCTGACGAAGATCCCGGTGGGCGGATCGCCGCGCGCCATGGTCGCCGTTGCGGGCACTGGCCACCTCTATGTGGCGCACCGTGATCATGCGCACGTCACGGTCGTCAGCCTCGCCGACGACACGATCGTCAAGCGCGTCTCACTCGGGCCCGCCTGCAGCGACGGACTCGACAATGACAATGACGGCAACACCGACGGCGCGGACTCCGGCTGCGATAGCCCGGACGATCGTTTCGAGGGCGACCCCGAGGTGGGCGGCAACTGCAGCGATGGCCTCGATAACGACGGCGACGGACAGACTGACGCCGCCGATCTGGGCTGCGCGGCCAGCGCCACGGTGGATGCGTGCCGGGATGGCATCGACAACGACGGCGACGGAAAGACTGATTATCCGGCAGATCCGGGCTGTATTGGGTTCGGCAGCACGTCAGAGACGTGGGACGCTGGCAGCTGCGGTGACGGTATCGACAACGACGGCGACGGGACGGTAGACACGGCCGATTCGGACTGCGCCAGCGCGGACGCCGACACGGAGTCCCCGGCCGTGGCGGCCGGAACCCGAACGGCGTGCAACGATGGCATCGATAATGACGGAGACGGCAAGACCGACACCGACGACGCGGACTGTCCAACTGCGACCGGCGACGGCGAGCAGCGGCCAGCCTGCGATGACGGCATCGACAACGACGGCGACGGCAAGACAGATCTGGCTGACGACGCGTGCACGCACCGCGGCTCAGCGAGTGAGGTGGCCGCCGATGTGGCGCCGATCTCCAGCATCGCGGCCACGTTCGGAGGCAAGTGGGTGGTGGTGACGCATCGCCGAAAGCGCGCCGCGTTCATCATCGACACCGCGACACAGTCGGTCGTCCATCCGGGCACCGGCGCCACGTTTCGCCGGCCTTCCATGCTCGACGCGCGCGACGGCGTGGACGGCGTGGCCCTCGGCGGCCAACCGCTCGCGCTGGCGCCGATCACGTTCTCGGGTCGCGACGCGATGGCCGTCACCCTGCAGCTGGGTGGCTTGCTGGTGCTTTCGTTTGACGTCGTCGTCCCGGTCGACCCACCTCAGAAGGACGCGACGGGCAAGCCGGTGACCAAGGTCGAGGAGCTGATCGGCCTCTCACCGGATCCCAAAGGCGTCAGCAACGTGAGCAAGGCGCAGCGGCCCTTCCTCACGGTGAACGACCAAGTGGTCGATCTGGGCACCAAGCCCCCCGGTCGCCACGCTAACTTCGGTAGCCTGAGTGAGGAGAAGACCGCGACCGGGTCCACGCGCTACTTCGGCTTGACCCCGAGCGACCAGGTGCAGGAGCACCGCACTGAGCAGTGGCGCGTCCGTGCGCAGGGTCAGATCCCAGGTAGCGAGCGCCACACGGGCCGCTTAGTCAGCGCGACGACTTTGGCCGATCCCAGCGCGGATTTTTGTCGGTTGGGGGTCGTCGCCGGCGACCTGCTGCTGTTGCATCGCGGCCCGGGCGCGGCCGAGTGCGCCGGGATTACGGGCGATACGGTGCGCTACCGCGTGGTTGAGGTGAACCCCACATCCCTGAAGCTTGCGACGACGGGTGGGGTCGTGGATGTCGCCGTGACCATGGATAACCAGCTCAAGCCGCCAGCGCCCATCGCCGCGCCGCCGCCCTCACCGGCTTGTTTCGCGCGCCGGACGATTCACTACGAGATTAGGGCTGACGGTTGGCTCGTGGAGGGCCTGCGCACTGGGCTGCTCTCCAGTCGCGGCCGCGTCGGAGCGACGTGCGCGCCGTTCGCCAACGACGACCTGACCCAGGCCGCGCGCATCGTCAGCGCCACGCTGAAGCCCGACGCCGACGTGGCCACCATGAGCTGCCCGCTCGCCCTGGCTGACGCCGCGCTGCTACAGACGACGCCTTACGGCGGCGCGACGGTCGGCGCGCTGTTGCCCTTCAAGAATCTGATTTGGTCCGGGACGCTGTTGCCCGGCTGCGCGCCGTCAGACGTGCCAGGCGGCCCGCCAGCGCTGCTCGTGCCGGTGCGCGACACGACGTGGACGTACCAAATCACGCGCGGGTTCTCGCCAGATTTCGCAAGTGTGGGGACCAACCCCGTCGCGATCATCAGCGGCCTCGGGCGTGGCTATGTCTGGGTCGCCGATCAGGGCGCCGGCACGCTGTACACAGTCAAGCTCACGCCGGGACTGAACAACGACGTACAGACGCTGGATTGAGCGGGTAGCGGCGCGGGCGCTTGTTGGCTAGTCGCGCCGCAACCACGCGCCCACGCAGAGCTGTCGCCAGTCATTTGAACCGACCGCCTCGATCTCGATCTCCAGCTTGTTGGGCCCCGTCGCGGCGGCCTTGTCGCCCAAGGCCACGAGATGCAGCGTGCCGGCCCGAGTCATCTTCGGCAGCGGCACCGCGACACCGTTCAGCCGCACGCTGAGCTGCGCGTCCAACCCGCGCGCGGCGTTGGCGTAACCCAGCAACAGCGTGAAGTCCTGCAGCGGCCCCAGATCGCCAAACACCATGCGCTTCTTCGTGCCCGCCGTGGCCGGCTGCAGATAGAGCATGTCCCGCACATCGCGCGCCCGAAGCCCGCTCGGCGCGTCGCCCGCCCAGCGGCTGAACTTGCACTGATGGCTGATATCGACGCCCCAACCTTCCCAGTATTGGCCCTCGAGGCGGCTGCATTCCCAGTGCTGCGTGTTCGGGTTGAGGTAGTCACATGGCGTCGTGCGACCGCGGCTGATGCGGGTCACTTTCGCGCTGGAAATACGGTCGGCCAGCGTGTGCCGCGCGCCGTGGCGCTGCAGCAGGCTGCCCCCACCGACCCCGACCAACCACACCAAGATGACGCCGCCGGCGACGAGGCTCACGGCGCGATCGGAGCGCAGGCCGCGCGTGGCGATGGCCTCCTCCGCTCGCGCAAAGGGCATCGCGAGGCCGAGCGGGCTGAGCAGCAGGCACGGCAGATAGAACCGCGCCCACACGTAGTCATATTTCGCATGCACCAGCAGGTAGGTCGTCAACACGAGCAGAGGCAGCAGCGCCACCGGGCCAGCGCGGCGGACTCCGAAGACCCCCACCAGCGCGCCGGCCGCGAGCACCAGCCCCCGCGGCCAAAGCCCCTGCCAGCCATTGGTGAGCTGATCGAACAACCCCGGCCAGAAGGGTTGATTGAACGCAGCCGCAGCGGAGTCGACCAAGATCTTGCCGTGGGTCGACACGACGATGCTGTGATAGCCGCTCCTGAGTGGATGACCAAACATGACCAGATTCATCGTCATCGCGGCGAGCAGCACCCCAAGGGTCGCCAGCGCCGGACGAACCATGGGTCGCACCAAGTCCGCCAGCGGCGGAAACAACGCCCGGTGATTACCGCCACGCCACGCCTCAAGCACCTCCCACGCCACCGCGACAAAGGGCAGCGGCAGCCAGAGCAGGTTCGTCGGTTTGGCGACCACGGCGCAGGCGAAAAAGAACGCGGAAACACCGCGATTACGGGCGATCAGCGTGACCAAGCCGACGCCGAGCAGCGCGGTGTAGAAGATGTCGTTGGAGAACGTGTAGGTGTTCTCAAGCACCAGCCCGCTCAGGGCGACCGGCAGCGTGGCGGCGAGGGCGGTCGTGGGCCCCGCGTAGCGACGCGCGACGACGTAGCCACACGCCACGATCGCCGCTGCGGCGAGGATGTTGAAGACCAAGACCCCCGTCGCCCCCAGCAGCGCATAGAGCGGCAGGGCAAAAACGGCGATAAGCCACGGGTGTTTGGGATAGTAGGAGACCCCGTCCGCGCCCAGTGACAGGTTGCTCCACGCTTGGTCCATCTCCCGGTAGTGCGGTAACCCGCCCTTGTACCAGCTCATCGGATGGTAGGCGCTCATCTCCAGCCAGCCGCTGTCGAGCAGCGCCCGCTCCATGGTCAGGTAGAACGCGCTGTCGCCCTTCAGAAACGTATACGGCGACCACGCGCTCGCGGCGACGCCCGCCAGACCGAGCACGGCCGCGAGCCAGACCAGCCAAGCGCGACCGGGGCGGGGGGTCATAGGCTGGCCTCGTCGATCAGGTGGACACGCTCGACACGTACG
Source organism: uncultured Myxococcales bacterium (assembly GCA_937910235.1). Lineage (GTDB taxonomy): Bacteria > Myxococcota_A > UBA9042 > UBA9042 > UBA9042 > UBA9042. The sequence continues at coordinate 8,857 of CALENB010000414.1, forward strand.
TCGACCGCACCCCGGGCCAGCACGACCGCGAGCGACTGACCGACCGTGATCTGCGCCGCGTCCCGCACGGCCACGCCCGTCTCTGCGTCCCGCGCGATGCTGTAGCCACGCCCGAGCGCGGCCCTGGGATCCAGGCCGCGCAGCAGCGCCGCGGCCTGCTCCAGCTGGCGGCGCTGCCGGTTGAGCAGGGCGCCGCTGACCGCGAGCCCGCGAAGCGCAGCCGCCGAGGCGTGGTGCTCAGCGCGCGCCGCGCCCAGGCGACGCTGGAGCGCGGCCCGCAGCGCAGCGTCCGCCAGATCCAACCTGCGCCGACGCTCCCCGAGTTGGCGCACCGGGTGGGCGCGGTGGAGTCGGGCCCGCAGCGCCTCGTGTGATCGACGCAGCCGCGCCAGACGGCGGCCTTGCGCGGCCGCGAGGCGGACGCGGCTGTTGTCGACGGCGTCGCGCCGCCGCGCTACCAGCGCGTCCCCGTTCCCGAGTCGCTCAGTCAAGAGGTCGACGTGACGCCGGTCGGTCAGCAGCCGTCTCGTCATGACGCCGGACATCCGCGCGCTCGCTTCCCGCAAGCTGAAGCGTAGATCGACCATGCGCGGCACGACGCGCTCCGCAGCGACGCTCGGCGTGGCGGCGCGCCAGTCCGCGACGCGATCGGAGAGCAGCGTGTCACTCTCATGCCCCACGGCGCTCACAACCGGCGTGCGACAGGCCGCGATCGCTCGCGCCACGGGCTCCATGTTGAACGCCCAAAGATCTTCGATCGACCCGCCGCCGCGGCCGACGATCAGCACATCGCACAGCCCGGACTCGTCGAGCGCCCGCAGGGAGGCCGCGATGCTCTCGCTGGCACCCTGGCCCTGGACCTGCGCAGGCGCGATCACGATGCGAACCGGGTACCGCTCGTGCAGCACCCGCAACATGTCCTGCAACGCGGCTCCGGTCCGCGCCGTCACGATCCCCACACAGCGCGGCAGCGCCGGCAGCGGCCGCTTCCGCTGAAACAGCCCCTCACTCTCTAACTGCGCCGTGAGGCGTTGCAGCTCCGCCCAGCGCTCGCCAATCCCCGCCTGTTCAACCTGCGTCACGATCAGCGAGTAGGCCCCGCCGGCCACCCACAGGTCGACGTAGCCGTGGCAGATGATCTCCTGACCCGGCCGCAGCTCGATGCCTTGACGCTCAACGGTGGTGCGCCACGCCGTGCACCGCAACCGCGCGCCCGTGTCCTTGAGCTCGAAATACAGATGACCACGCGAGAGCCGCGGACCGCTCACCTCGCCCCGCACGCGTAGGCCGCGCATATCGCGCAGACGCTCCTGCACCGCCTGGTTGCAGCGGGTCGGTGTCCAGATGGCGCCGGTGTCGGCCGATGGTTGAGAACCCCAGGTCATGACGGAATCCCAGGGCAATCGTGCGATCGTGTCAAGCCGACGTGATTTTGAGGAGGTTCTTCTTCCCCGTCACCCGGCCGCGTTGTTCAGCCGGCGCTGTTCACCCGGCGCTGTTCACCCGGCGGCGCTCACAGCGCGGTGCCTCGCTCGCGCGGTGGCGGTGGCAGCGGCAGCAGGGCGCGAACCCGGTCCAGCTCGGCGCGATGCAGTCGGTAGTGCTCGACAATCACGTAGTCCGCGAGGGCGTGATCAGCGCGGGCCTTTGGATCGGCTGGATCGAGCGTGTACAGCAACGAGACCCCTCGTGTGTCGGTCCGTTCGCCCACAACGGCCAGCATCGCGCGCGATTTTCGAGGCGCCTGTTTGCCCACTTGGCGAGGCCTAATCGTCACCAGATCGCCAGGCAAGTAGCTGTCGGCCGCAGCGATTCGCCACTCGGTCGGCAGCTGCGTGGCAAAACGGTCGAGGAATACACGCAGATTGCGGCCTGACAGCGCTCGCCGTCGTTCACCCTCGCTCGCCTGAGGTCGACGCCGCAGCCCGTACGCGTGCGGTTCCCGATAGCGGTGCAAGATGACCGCGGTGCGCAGCGGAAAGCCCACCTGATGCAGGGCCCGCTCGACGAGGTCAGCGCCAGATCCTTTCACTGCGTCAAGATCAGGCACCGACCCAATCGTCGCGATCACGCCTCGAGCGACGTGGTCCCGAGCCGTCGCCAACATCGCGCGCGCGACGGGATCAAACGCCGCCATCGGTTGGGCCGCGAGCAGCCCGCGGGCCGGCAGACGCACCTTCTTCGGCCCGGCCGGTCGCACGACCAGCGACGGTCGCGACGTCGTTTTTTCCAGGCTGCGCTTTGCGCCGGCGAGGTCATCACCGATCTCCGTTGTCCACAGATAGACGCCACCCAACATGAGGGCGAGCACGAAGAGCTGCTTCGGGCGCTGGCTGGAACGGGCGCGGCGACGCTGACCGAGAACGGGACCCTTCGACATGAACCTACTGTGGATGGGCCCTACGGCGAGGCGAGGACGACGGAGACGTTGGAGACCCGTAGGCCATAGCGGCGCTTCGCCGACCGCGTCAAACCGCGCCACGCAAGTGATCGAAATCGCTGCGACTGTGGACGGACAGGGTCGGCGACAGCCGCCTATGCGTGCTGCTACATCTATGAATTTTTGTTGGTATCTCCGGCCGTTCGCGCGTCGATCACGGCCCGATTTTGCCCTGTGGATAACTTCTGTCGGTCTCGGATACCCAAAAACCAGCGACTGCAGGCCACAATCGCCGTGATCAGACCGGGTGACTCGGAATAAGTGCGCCGGGATGCGCCTTGATTGGCCAGGGCTCGCTGTCGCGGCAGTGGGGTCGTCGGTCACCTAGTTGCGCTGCGGGCGCATCTAATTATATTGCGGCGTCCAAGGCGCCCCGGCGGCGCCTCCGGGCGTCCATCGCGGTTGGCACGACCCCAGTCGCTGGTGGTCGTGGTTTGCTTCAGTTTCACCAACATAATCCAAGTTTTCCCGTGTCACAGCTCCGTTCTTCGTACCCGTGACACCCAGCCATCCGGTCTACAACTCGACACGAGCGACCGGACAACTTTGAGAGGAGAGAAGCCATGAGCAAGGCGGAGGCACAGACCATGACCGAGCGTCGCGGGCTGCCAGAGAACCCCAACCTGCTCTACGCCCTGCTCGCGGTCCTCGCCGTCGGGCTGGGCGTAGCGGTGTACCTGCTGCGGAACAAGCTGATGCTCCAGTCGGGGCTGGCGGTCTCCACAAGCTGCAATTTCGGCGGCAAGCTGAACTGCGACGCCGTGAACACCTCGCCCTACAGCACGATGTTCGGCATGCCGACGTCTTTTTGGGCCATCCCGACGTACGCGACCATGTCGTTTCTGACCTGGCTCGGTATCAAGGGCACGACCGCCACCGACGCGGAGTCGCGGAATAACGGTCGCATCGCGCTCGCCGGCGTCAGCATGATCGCGATTTTGGCGGTCGTGGACGCGATGTACATGGGCTACGTCATGGTCGAGAAGATCGGCTTCATCTGTGTGTACTGCCTCAGCCTCTACGGCGTCGCGCTGGCGAGCGCTGGCCTCGCGGTCAGCCAGGGGCCCAAGAGCATCGGCGCCGCTTTCTCCGAGAGTTTCCAAGCCATCACGAGCTTCAAATCGCCGGTGGTGCAGGCCCTCGGCGTGTTGCTGGTGGTGGGCATGGCGAGCTACATCGGCACCAACCAGTGGTCCAAGGCGATGGACGCAGAGGCGATGGCGATCGCGAAACGTGGCGGCACGTCGGCCCCAGCTGGCGTCGCCGAGGGCGCGAAGCCGACCGTGGTCGCGCAGGCGGCCCCTGCCGCTGTCGCGCGTGTCGTGCCGACAGGCAAGGACTGCGCTGACGGACCACAGATCAATCCCAACGACGCCAAGATCGGCGGCAAGAAGACGAAAGAAGACGGCTGGACAGAGGTGGCGTGGCCCATCGACGAGGACTGTGAGTTTGTGCATGGCCCGCGTGACGCCAAAGTCACCGTGATCAAGGTCGCCGACTTCCAGTGCTCCTACTGCCGCTATCTGGCCCTGACCCTCGACGCGGTCATGAAGGACTACGAGGGTAAGTCGGTGCGCTTCATCATGAAGAACTTCCCGATGAATGGCCGCTGCAACCCCCAGATGTCGGGCTACGACAAGCACCCCAACGCGTGTGAGGCGTCGTGGGCTGGGCGCTGCGCTGGTATCCAGGGCAAGTTCTGGGAGATGCACGATAAGCTCTACGCCAACCAGCAGGCCCTCGCCGCCCACCAACTCGACGCCTACGCCGTGGAGATGAAGCTCGACATGACCAAGTTCCGCACTTGCATGAACGATCCGGGCACGAAGAAGGCGATCCGCGACGACATCACGGTCGCCTACAAGGCCGGAATCTGGGGCACGCCGCGCACCTACATCAACGGTCGCCTCGTCACGGGGTCGGGCTCGAAAGCCATCTTCAAGTACCACATCGACGAGGCCCTCAAGGCCGCGGACTCGGGTGGGAAGGTCGCCGCTGGGGCGAAGGTCATGGCGCCCATCTCGGACGGAACGACGATGATCGCGGTGTCCAACGCCGGCGGCAAGACGTTCTACATGGATCCCTACGAGGGCAGCGTCGACAAGAGCGGCAAGGCCGTCAGCAAGCCCGGCGCGATCCCGGCACGTGTCTCCTGGCTTGACGCCAAGGGCGCCTGTGAGAAGGCCGGCAAGCGCCTGTGCTCCGAGCAGGAGTGGGTCACCGCCTGCGCTGGCGAGCCCGCTGTCGACAACAACAACAATGGCATGTTTGGCGACGACGCCGTCGAGGGGTCCATGTATCCCTATGGTAAGTTCTACTCGGCGGAGACCTGCAACGATCAGGGCGACAAGTACCACGGCAACGCCATCGCGGCTGGCTCCCTGAAGGGCTGCCGCACGGCGAGCGCGGTGTTTGACCTCGCCGGTAACATCAGCGAGTGGGTCGGCGAGAAAGAGGACAAAGCCACGCTGATGGGTGGACACGCCTCGAGCACCGAGCGCGCGGCCTGCAACCAGCGCGCCTTCTCGGCCGGCATCGGCCGTCGCAATCACACCACGGGCTTTCGCTGCTGCGCGGACACCAACGTGAAGTCGGCCCCTGTCGAGATCAGCGCGCTGCAGCCCGTGATCAACTCGATGCAAGGTCAAATGATGCCCATTTTCACGGCCAAAGCCGCAGATGGCACGGTGATCGACACGGCGAAGTTCAAGGGGCACGTCACCCTCGTGAACTATTTCGCGTCCTGGTGTGGACCCTGCAAAAAGGAGTTTCCTTACCTCGTGCGCTACCAGAAAGAGCTGAAAAGCCGGGGTTTCCGCGTGGTCTCCATCGGCGTCGACAACACGCCGGAGCCCAGCATCGAGTTCGCCAAGAAGTTTGAAGCGAACTTCCCGACCATCACCGATCCGCAGTCGGTGTTGATGGGCAAGATGATGGTCTACTCCATGCCCGCGAGCTTCCTCGTCGATAAGACTGGGAAGATCGTGTACTCCCACACAGGATTCAAGCCGGAGGAGGACGCAGAGCCCCTCAAGCAGAAGATCCTCAGCCTGCTCTAGTCTGTTGCGAACGCAGCCCAGGTCGCCCGCGGTCGCAGCTGCGGTGGTCGTCACGGTGGCGCTCCTGGCGCAGTGCGGCTGCGCCAAGGGCAAGATCGCCGAGAACGTGCGCCTGCAAGACATCGGCGAGGGTCTGGAGTTCGCCCGCGTCGCGGCCGCGTACGGCGCGGGACCGCCGGTGACGACCTACGTGCTGCGCTTTCATCCGCGGCAGTGGTCGCTGCGCCATGTCAAAGCGGAGGAGACCGGGAGCCGACTCACCGACGCCGCTGGGTTCCGCAAGGTCAGGTCCGCCGCCGCGGCGTTCAACGGCATCTACTTCGACCCCAGCTATAAGCCGCTCGGGTTGATGGTGAGCGACGGAAAGGAGCTGTCCCGGCTGCGACGCGTTGATCACGGCGTCTTCACCGTCGCGGCGGCGGGACCAGGTCTGCAACACGCGCGCCGCTGGCGTGAGCCGGCCGGCCTCGATTTCGCGGCGGAATGCGGACCGCGGCTCGTGGTGGACGGCCTGCCCCTGCACTTCAAAGCCGGACTCGCGCGCCGCACCGTCCTCGGCTTTGACCCAGAGGGCCGTGTGTACGTCGTCGTCACACAAGGCGTGGTCGGGCTGGAGGATCTCGCCAGGTTCCTGGCGCGCCGCGTCAGCGACGGCGGCCTCGGTCTGCGCGGCGCGCTCAACCTCGATGGTGGCTCGTCGACGATGTTCGACTTGGCGTGGGGCGACGCTGCGGTGGCGGTCCGCAGCGCCGTGCAGGTGCCAGTCGGAATTGTTGTTGTGAAGCGACCGGGCAAGTGACAGAAATAGCGGGTCAATCGATCCAATCGTCGACAAAGTCTGCTATATACCCCGGCCCGCTGGACCCACGCCCCCCATTTTAGTCGCCAGAGGGGGCAGACCAACGTTAAGGAGGCGGCTCGTGAACCCTGCCCGCAGCATGTGGATGCGAACCCTAGCCTGGGTCGCGCTGACATCTTTTGCTCTCACTACCCTCGTGGCGCCGGTGTCCTTGCGGCCGATCGGCGTCGACCTCAGCAGTGGCGTCGCCTACGCGCAGATGGCTACGAAAGAGCAGCTCGCGATTATCCCGATCGCCCGACGCAGCGGGGTCGGCAGCGTCGCGCCCGCCCGCATCGAGGAGTACTTGCGGGCGATGATCGAGGCTGGCGCTGTGGTGCAGCTGGTGCCGCAGGACGTGGTGAAGTCGGCGCGACCGCGCTTCAAGCGTTCCGCTAGCGCGACGATGCGCTCGAACGCCGCCACCAAGAACCTCGCCAAGGCAGACGAGGCCGTGATCACGGCGCGTACGATGCTCCAAGACGGCAAAAACATCGGTACCTCGGTCAAGTTGTTCACCGCCGCGATCAAGCGATACGAGAAGTTCTTCGTCGAGCTCCGCGACTTTACAAATTATGTGGATGCCAACGCCCGCGCCGCTGAGGCCTACCTCAAGCTGGGTAAGAAGGGCACGGCCGCGACGTTCTTGACCCGCGCGCTGTCGATTCAGCCGACGCTCGTCACCAATCGCGGCGACAAGGACATGGCGAGCTTGCTGCAGCTCGTGCGTGGCCGCCTGGAGAAGCGACGCAAGGGCTCCATCCAGGTCGAGTGCGCGACGCCGGGCGCTGAGGTGTTCGTCGATGGCGTCAAGCTCGGTTCGGCGCCTGCCGTGGCCAAAGATCTCTACGCCGGCGTGCACTTTGTGCAGGTTCGCCATGAGAAGGCTGAGCCATGGGGCAAGATGTTCACGGTGCGAGGTCAGCTGATCAAGGCCGAAGCCAAGCTTGAGATGATGGAAGACCCGGCCCAGAACATTCACATCTCGGTACCGTACAGCAAAATCGCGCCCTACGCCGACGAGGGTAATTTCCATAACCGCCGTGTGCGCAACTACTCTTTCGTCTTCGCCCGGCAGATTCAGGTCCGCTTCCTGCTGTTCGGTGTGGTCGCGCCGGCGACGCGCGGTCTAGCCCTGCACGTCTTCTTGTTCGACGCTAAACAAAAGAAGTTCGTCGCGCTGGCGCCGGTCACGTTCAAGCGCAACCTCAGCAACATGCAGATGAAGATCCTTGAGGTCGAAGGCAACGTGCGCGCCGCGATACAGACCTTTCCTGTCGACAAGGAAGTGACGGCGCAGCCGGCGGTCTACACGCGCACCCAGGCCTCGGCCGCTGCGCCGGCCATCATGGTGACGCCGCCATCGACGACCACGCCATCGACGACCACGCCATCGACCACGACGCCTTCGACCACGACGCCGTCGACCGCGACGCCTTCGACCACGACGCCTTCGACCACGACGCCGCCGACAACGACCACCGAGCCGACGTCCCCCGTCGTCCGCACGACCACGCCGCCAGCCACCACAAAACCGACCCGCGACCCCTATGCCCACCTGCTCAAGGGGGATGACAAGAAGACGAGCGTCGTGAAGACCTGGTGGTTCTGGACCACATTGGGTGTGCTCGCTGCCGGCGGTATCACCGCCGCCGTGCTGCTCAATAACCAGCAACCGACCGCATCGACCAACTTCAAAGTCGACGCGCTCATCCAACTTTAAGGGAGGACCTGATCATGTTGCAGAAGCGCCTCATCCGGCTCTCTCCCCTCGCCCTGATCTTGCTCGCTACCCTGAACGGCTGCAGCACAGAGGTGGCCGCGCCGACGCAAGGCCTGGCTGTCGCCATCAAGGGTCCGCTGGCGAACAGCCCGTTCGACAAACCAGAGGCCGCTTTTGTTGCGCTGGTGGCTGAGGGGCCCGATCTCAAGGCCGACGCGTTGCAGGTGGTGAAGCCTTACGCCCCCGGCTTGCCGCTGACCCTGCCCGAGGTGCCGTACGGCTACGCGCGACAGCTGCGTGTGGAGCTCTACGCGAAGGGCGTGAACGGTCAGCCCGCGCTGCCGGTGGTGGGTCGCGGCCGCACCGTCCCCAAAGACGTGTTGCTCGGCAAGACCTTCCTGGTGAACGCCTATGTCACCTGCACCAACGCGTTCGCGGCGGCCATCACCAACGTGAAGACTGAGACCGCCACCGACGGTCGTGTCGGCGCCGCGATCGTGGCGACCGCCGATGAGGGCGTCTTGATCGCGGGCGGCGCTGACCCGGTCGCTGGCAAGACCGATCCACACGATCCCGCGAGCTGGGGCAACTTTAAGACCACCGTTCTGCGCTACGACACGGATCTGCGTCAGCTGTTCAATCTGTCCGCTGAGCCGTTCAACGCGTCGCTGTCGACGGGTCGAGCCTTCATGGCTGCCGCGCGCGGTTCGGCTGGCACGATCGTGCTCTCCGGCGGCTACGTCGATCTGGGCGCTGGGCCGGTGCCGTCCAACCTGATGGAGTACTTCGACGCGACCAGCTCGAAGATCAAGGCCTCGAATGCGGGCATGGCGCATTTGGAGTTCGCGCGCGCCCACCACACCGTCACGCGGATGTTCGATGACGACAACTACTTCATGGTGATCGGCGGCAAGGGCACGGCGAGCCAGGCGTCGCGGACCTGGGAGATCTGGCATCCGACACATGGCCGCATCACCATCGGTGAGCTGAGCGGACCGCGCTGGAACCACGCCGCGGTGCGACTGCCCGAGAAGGACGGCGGCTACATGATGCTCATCGGCGGCGAGAACGAGAACGGTCCGATCGACAACTTCGAGGTGATTCGTTACGACCGCTTTGGCCACGTCGCCTACAAGGACAACCCCAAAGTCACCTGCTGCCTTGGCACCAACTGCCACTCGGACGACAAAAGCACGGAGACCTGCGCCGCCCTCAAGGGCCAGCCGGGCTACAGCGAGTTCGCTTGGAAGCCGATTTTGCGGGATCTCGCCGGCAAGGTGGCGCGTACGATGCCCGCCGCCGCCTATGTCCACAACGGCGCGCCGCGCTACAACCTCGTGTACATCGTAGGCGGTTTCGCCGACGCCAAGAAGACCCAACCGCTGACGCGTGTCGACGTGTTCAACATCGAAACCGGACAGTGGATCGAGAGCACCTCGCCGCTGTTGGCCCCGCGTGGCGCGCCGATCTTGGGCTGGTCTACGGCTGGCGCCCAGCGGGGACAGGTCATCGTGACGGGCGGCCTCGACGCAAACGGCAAGACAATAGCGACAGGCGAACTCCTGAGCTATGATCCCGCCGGTGGCAAGGTGCTGAGGGAGTGGTCGAAGAACGAGCTGCCAGGTGGCGGCATGGTGTTCGGTCAGGCAGCGTCGCTGTCGACCGGGCACGTCTTCATCGCCGGCGGCGCGTCGAGCGATGGGACCTCGCTCAAAGCGAGCACCACCATCCGGCTCTACAACCCGAAGTAGCCGCCGCGCTGCAGGGTCTACAAACGCTGGGTCTCAGGGCGCTGGGTGTATGAACGCTGGGTCGATGAACGCTGGGTCGGAAGGGATCCAGACCCGCGACGAGATCGCCGGAGCAGCCAGGAGGACAGCGGAAGGTGAGCGCCCGACCCATGCCAGCCCAGCGTCAGACCGCCCGACCTGACACGCCCGCCAGATTCTCTGGGCGCGCGCTCGTGGTCGCTTTGTCGGTCGTCGTCTCGCTCTCCGCCATCGCTAGCCCAGCCTCAGCCGTGGTCTCCGGCACGTACCCGACCAAGCCTCAAACCTGGCGGGTCTACGGCAAAGCGGTGCAGCTTGGCGCAAGCCTCGTCACCAACTTCACGGACTACCGCTACAACGACAAGCTGCTGCCGCAGTCGTCGGACACCGTCCAGAACTTCGAGACCCTGCCTTCCGACGCCGTCATCAAAGCGGCCTACCTCTTCTGGGGTGGCTCCGCCAACGGCGCGATCGGCGCTGAGACCGCCGATTCAACGGCGACGCTCCGCACGGCGGACGGTTTTCTCGCGAACGTCACCGCCGACGCTTGCGATCTGGAGAGCCCGCCGCAGCAGCCCGCGCAGGCCGGAAAACACTTCTACTGTCGCAAAGACGTGACGGCGCTGGTCGCTGCCCACCCTGGCGCCAACAGCTACAACGGCACGTATTCGGTTGGCTCGGTCAACGCCAGGGTCGCCTCGATCACATCGAACTGCGGCTCCCTCACCAAGCCCAATCAAGTCGACTGCCCTGGCGTGCAGGAGACGACGTGCTGCACACCCAACGACGTGTACTGCCAAGCGCGCCACGCGTCGTGGTCGCTCGTCATCGTCTACGACACCAAGTTCAGCGAGACGACGCAGCGCGACATCTTCCTCTGGGATGGCTTCAAGCTCATTGACGAGCGACGCACGTCGACCGGCCAGTTCACGCTGAACATCGAGGATTTCGACGTCGGCGATCCGCCCCAGGCCGAGCTGATGTACTACGCGCTGGAGGGCGACAAGCACCTCGGCGAGCCGTATCAATCGTCCGGCGGCTGCGACAGCGCGCCGTGCGGCACCTGCTACGACTTCATCTCCTTCAATGGCACCAAACTCACCGGCGGCGCGGGCAACAACGACGCCAACAACATCTTCAACAGCACCCCGGAGACGGGCGTCGACCTCGACCAGTTCAACGTTTCGAATCTGGTGAAACCGAAAGATACGCAGGCGACGATCGTCGTCTCATCGGGCGACGGCAACCTCGCCAACAACCCAACGGGCGCCGCGGGTGCTCACGGTTACGGCGAGCTGATCCTGTACGGTTACACGGTCATACAGGTCAATCGCCTGGCGCCGAACTATAAGAATCCGATCACGAAATACACCGTCAACGCAGCCGAGGCGGCGCCAGGCGAGGTGCTGACCTACACAGTCGACCTGCTCAACAATGGCCAGCTCGACGCGAACCCGACGACGCTGAAGCTGAACGTGTTCCCGCCGCCGGGCACGGACTACGTCGCCGGATCGACGCTGGTCGAGGGCAAGACCGTACCGGACGTCGGCGGCACCAGCGCCATCGCGGGAGGGTTGTCTCTCGGCAATGTCACGGCGCCAGCGGGCGGTAAATCCAGCCGGAAAGTTAGTTTTAAGGTGAAGGTGAAGGCGACCCCGGGCGTGGCGACCATCTCGTCCAATGGCGTGTTGAGCTACACCTACAAGGGCACCGTGTCGACCTTCAGCGACACCGTGGAGACCAACACCACGGCCGTCCAAGTCGCCGCTGCCAAGCTGGCCACGCCGCAGCTGATCGCCACCACCCAGCAGGTCGCACCCGACGGCCAGGTCGTGTGGGTGCTCACCCTTGAGAACGCCTCGGCGAACGACCTCATCGTCGACAGCGTGCGACTCGACACCCCGAAGGAGGTCGACTTCGTCAGCACGACGGTGCCACCCGGCGCCTCAAATCTGAGCAGCACCAAGGGCGGCAGCAACGCCACTGGCTTCGTGCAGCTGGAGAAGCTGCCGATCGCGGCAGGCGGCAAGGTCACCGTCACGATCACCGGCAAGCTCAAGTCGATCGCGGTGCTGCAGAGCTTCGGGTTCAGCCCACTCAACGGCCACCCGGTGTTGGCGCAGGGTCTCGTCACGCTCGGCGCGAAGACCTACAAGACCGACGACCCGAGCATCGTCGGCGACACCGACGCGACGCGGTTCACCATTCTCGCTGCGGCGAACCTGAATCAGTCTGGCAAGGAAGGCCTCGATCTCTCGCCTGAGACGCCGCTCTCGCCCGGCGATGAGATGCAGTTCAGCATCTCCGTCGTCAATGAGGGACCCGGCGACGTCGCGGTGAACATACTCGACGCGCTGCCGTCCGCGCTGATCTACCTGAGCTCGCCAGATCCCGAGGTCACGTTCGCAAATGGCGCGGTGCAGGCCAGCAACGTCACGGTGAAGGCCGGGCAGTCGCGCAACTTCACCTTCAAAACCCTTGTAAAACCGGACGTGCAGCCCGGGACGCAGTTCTCCAACTCGGCGAGCCTGAGCCCAACCGACGGCGCGCCGCCGGTGCTCGTGCAGACCGGGACGTTCACCGTCACCGGCGGGCCGACGCTCACCACGTCGACAAAAACCGTGGTCGACCTCAACGGCGGCGACCTCGAGCCAGGCGACACGATCCGCTACACGATCCTGCTCATCAACTCCGGCAAACAGCCCTCCGGGACGCTGCAGATCACAGATCCTATCTCCGCGGTGCTCGACAACGTCAGCAACGTGACCGGCGGCGGGCTCTACGACGCCGGCACGAACACCGTCAGCTGGAGTGTGCCGAGCCTGCTCGCCAACGGCGGCAAGCGGGTCTTGACCTTCGAGGCGCGCATCAAGGCGAACACCCTCAACGGCACGGATGTCGTCAACACGGCGACCATCGCTGGCGTCGAGCTGAAGAACCCGGTGCCGATCGCGGTGACCGTGAAGGTGCAGGCGCCGCCGAATATCTCGACGTTTAGCTGGAGTGTGACGTCCGATCAGGGCGGCGCCTTTGTGCCCGGCGAGACGGTGACCTACACGCTGAAGCTGCGAAACACCGGCAAGGGCGGCGTCGACAAGGTGGTGCTCAGCGCCCCGTTTGACGCGGACCTCGCGCTCACGTCAGCCAGTGATGGCGGCGTGATTGCGGGCCAGACGGTGCAGTGGACCGTCGCCAACCTGCTCCCCGGCGCGCCAGAGATCGTGCGCACCGTGACGGGCAAGCTCAACGGCGTCATCGCGCAGGGCAAGCTGTTTAGCAGTCAGGTCAAGCTGGTCGGCGGTGGGCTGACATCCGAGCTGCTGAGCGACGACCCGGGCAAAACCGGCAAGAGCGACGTCACGGAGTTCGCCATCACCTCAGCGCCAGTGGTGACGCTGGTGAAGGCGTTCAGTGACATGAACGGCGGCGTGGCCCAGGGCGGCGACGTGGTCGAGTTCCGCGTCAGCGTGCGCAACACCGGCAACGCGCCGGCCACCAACCTCGTGTTGACGGACGCGGTGCACCCGAACCTGATCAACGTCCAAGTCACCAACGGTAGCTTTGACGCCGCGACCAAGCAGGTGACCTGGAACCCGATCAGCGATCTCGTGGCGACCGATCCGCTGGTGACGCTGACCTTCCGCGCCACCATCGACCCGAAGGCGCTGACCAAGACGACGATCAGCAATCAGGCCGGGGCGACGTTCAAGGAGACGCCGTCGACCGCGGTCTCCAATACGGTCAGCTTCGACGTGGAGAACCTGCCGGATTTCGCGGCGAGCACCAAACTCGTCAGCGGCGCGACGATCCCGGCTGGCGACACCGTCACGTACACGATCATCGTCCAAAACAGCGGAAATCTGGCCGGCGCGGACGTGACGATCACCGACGTGCTGCCCAAGGAGCTCACGGACATCAAGCTCGCTGGCGGCACCTACGACGCCGCGTCCCACACCGCGACCTGGACGGTGGCGAGCCTAGATCCGGGCCAGAAGCAGACCATCACTCTGGCCGGCACCATCGTCGCGCCGCTGAAAGATGGCACCAAGATCTGCAACCAAGCGACGGTGCAGGCGAAGAACAGCAGCGTCAGCACCCACACCTCGCCGCCCGGCACGCAGCCGACACCCGCTGGCGAGCCGACCTGCTTTGTGGCGACGAGCGCGCCGGCGGTGGAGGTGCACAAGGATGTGTTCGACCTCACGACCGGCGCCAAACTGAACGGCGGCATGGTCAAGCCTGGCGCGGCCCTGCGCTACGAGCTGAGCGTGCGCAACGCCGGTAACGACGAGGCCCAGCAGGTGGTCCTCACCGATCTCGTGCCCACGCTGCTCACCGACGTAGTGGCGCTGGACGGCGGCAGCTACAACACGACGACCGGCGTCATCTCGTGGCCGACGATTCCGACCCTCCCGCTCGGCGAGACGAAGGCGCAGCTGCGGCGGTTCACCGCCAAGGTGAAGCCGGCGCTAGACGATGGCCTCGCGATCCTCAACCACGCCGAGGTGGTCTGGCAGGGCGCGGCCGGGCCGGTGAAGTCGGACGACACCACGACCACAGCGGTGCGCGACGCCACGAAGGTGACGGTGGTCAGCAAGATCGACCTCAGCAGCGCCACCAAGTCCGTCGTGGATGACAACGGCGGCGACGTCATCCCCGGGGACGTGTTGACCTGGTCCATCACCTTCAAGAACGAGGGCGACTCCATCGCGCGGAACGTGCAGGTCGTCGATCCCATCGACAACCGCCTCGGCGATGTGCAGGTCACGGGCAGCGGCGTCTTCGCCGGCGGCGTGATCACCTGGAAACTGGGCGATATCGCGCCCGGCGGCAGCGCCAGCCTCAGCTACAAGACCGCGGTCAAGTCGCCGCAAGTCAACGGCGCGAAGATCCCCAATCAGGCCCAGATCAGCGTGCAGGGCATCGCCGCGGTCGTGCTCACCGACGCCGATCTCAGCACGTCGCAGCGCGAGCCGACCACCGTCACCGTCAAAGCCACCGCCAACCTCTCCGGCAGCGCTTGGAGCTTCACCGACGACAACGGCGGCACCGTTGAGCCCGGCGATCTGCTCACGTTCACCCTCACGCTCGTCAATACCGGCGACGCGCTCGCCACCAACACCGCCGTCAAGGCGCTGCTCTCGTCGACCCAGCTCAGCGACATCAAGCCCTTTGATGATGGCGCTTTCGCGAACGACGCCATCGACTGGACCGTGCCGCTCATCAGCATCAGCCCCGCTGGGGACGTGCAGCTGCGCTTTACCGCCCACGTCAAAGACAGCCTCGCCAACGGCGCCAAGATCACCGTGAGCGCGCAGATTCCCGGCGTTGTGCCGCTGCCTCAGATCGTTGTGACGGTGGACGCCAAGCCGCGCCTGGAGACGTCGCTCGTCACCGCCGACGACGAGACCGGCTGGCTGCTCAAGATCGGACAGACCGGCGCTGGCCACACCGTGCGCATCGAGATCACCGCCGTGAACACCGGCAAGGTCGCGGCCACCCAGCTGCTCGTGAGCCTGCCGATCGACGCGCTCCTCGACGGGCTGACCCTGGTCACGCCGGGCACGGTCAGCAACGGCGTGGCGACGTGGACGCTGCCCTCGCTCGCCGCGGGCGGCACCGCGAAGTTCGTGCTGCGGGGCAAGGTCAAGGCGTCGATCGCGGACGGCACCGAGTTCACGCCAACCGGCGCGCTGAAACCGGTGGAGCTCGTCACAGCCGTCAGCGTCGCCGGACCGAAGCTGATCGTGCTGAAACGCCCGATTCTCAAGGTCAGCAAGACCGTGGAAGACACGACGGGCAAGCAGCTCTTCCCAGGCGACGTGCTGCGCTACAGCGTCACCGTCGCGAACGTAGGCAACGCGCCCGCGACGCAGTTGGCGATCACCGACGACCTCAGCGGCGTCGCTCTCACCGACATCCAGGTCGGCTCAGGTGGCGCGCTCGCCGGCAAGGTGGTGACGTGGAGCCTGCCGTCGCTCACAGCGGGTCAGACCGTGACGGTGACGCTCGAAGGCAAGGTCGGCCTCGGTGTGCCTGCGGGCGGCAAGCTCGTGAATCAGGCCAGCGCGACGGCAGCCCCAGCGGCTGGTGGTGTACCGGTCAGTGGCGTGTCCAACAAGGCCGAGATCACGGTCGATTATCCGACGCTGACGGTCGACGCGCTCTACTTGCCAACGGCCCCGGCCATCGCGCCGCTGCGGCCCGGCGACGAAGTGACGCTGCGCGGCGTCGTCACCGTCGGCGGAACCTTCGCTGCGACCGACACCCGCGTGCTGATTCCGGTGGACACCACGCTGTTTGAGCTGGTGGACGCGGGCGGCGGCAGCTTCGACGCGGTCGCGAAGGTCGTCGTCTTTGACCCCGCAAAGTTCACGGATTTGAAGCTGCTCGCCCCTGGCGCCGAGCTGAGTATCAACGTGCGCCTGCGGGTGAAAGCCACGGCCGCCAACGGCAGCGAGGCGACCGCGGTGATCGACGCCCGCGAGGGTCAGACCCAGCTGCTCTACAAGTCGAAAGCGGCGACGATCAAGATCCTGTCGATCCCCGAGCTGCAGATCACCAAGCAGGTCGAAGACCTCGACGCTGGCAAAGTCGAGCCGCTCGACCTGCTGCGCTATCGCCTGACCGTCAGCGTCAAAGGCAAAGCCGCGGCCCACAACGTCGTGATCAGCGACACGCTGCCAGGCACGGTTGAGGTGGTCGCGGTCGGGCACGGCGGTAAACTCGAAGGCACCAAGGTCACGTGGGATGGCGCCGCCGTGGCCGCCCTGAAGCTGCTCGCGCCTGGCGACACCGTCACGCTAGAGGCGGACGTCCGTGTCAGCGCCGCGGTCGGCGACGGTACGACCATCGCCAATCAGGCCTTCGCCGCGGCAGACGCCGTCTTGACGGCTGAGGCGAGCGACGATCCGGCGACGCCCAGCCCCAACGATCCGACGACGGTGACCGTGCGCGTGGCGACGGCGCTTGGCCAGTCGACCAAGAGCGTCGTCGACGAGAACGGGGCGCCGCTGCTGGTTGGTGACACCGTCACCTGGCGCCTGACGGTGGTCGCCACGTCCAAACAGCCTCTCGCTGGCGTCAAAGTGTGGGATCCGATCCCGACCGGCATGGTCTATGTGCCAGGATCAACGCAGGCCGGTGGCGTGGTCGTCGCGGACGTGCAAGGGGTCTCGCCGTTGGTGACAGGCTTGCTCGTCAACAGCCCTGGCCAGCTCCCCGGCGTCGTCGCGCCCGGCGTCGCCGAAGCCGCCGTGGTGACGTTCCGGACCCGTGTGCGCAGCGACGTGCTCGACGGCTCCCTGATCAGCAACACCGCGACCGCGGCCGCTCAGGGCGTGCCGCCGACCGCTATTGGACCGGCGCAGCTCAGCGTCGGTAAGGGCGCCAGCCTGCGGCGCTTTCAGAAGACCGCGAAGCTGCTCGACGCCAATGGAGACGGCGTCGCAGACATCGGCGAGGAGCTGCTCTACGTCCTGGTGGTCGACAACGCCGGCGCCAGCGAAGCCAAGGACGTCGAGCTCACAGACACCATCCCGAAAGGCGCGCTGTACGTCTCAAGCTCGATGTCGCTCGATGGCAAAAAGCTCACCGACGCCGCGGACGGCGACGCCGCGGCGTACGACGCAAAGGCCGAGATCGTGCGGGTTCAGCTGGGTGTGTTGGCCGCAGGCGCCAAGCGCGAGCTCTCCTTCCGCGTCCGAATCACGAGCGGCGGCGTCGTCAGCAACCAGGCCTTGGTCACGGCGAAGGGCTTGGCCGACGAGTTGAGCGACGTCGATGGGGACGACAGCAACGGCAACCAACCCACGATCACCCCGGTGAAGGGCACGACGCCGACCCTGCAGATCGCCAAAGTGGTCCAGGACGAGAACGGCGGCGACATCGAGGCCGGCGACACGCTGCGCTACACGGTGCACCTCATCAACGGCGGCCCGCAGAAGGTGTTGAACGCCGCCGTGCTCGACGACCTTCCCGTCGGCCTGGAGTCCAAGATCGACGACGTGCTGCTGCCCGCTGGCGCCAAGTGGACGTTTGGTAAGGGTGAAGGCCACGGCCCCGGCATCCTGCGCATCACAGGGCTCGACGTGACCGACGGGGAGAGCGTGCTGCTCACGTTCCGCGTGCGTGTGGTCAGCAACGCGGCTGACGGCCTCTCCATCTGCAACATCGCGCGCAGCCAGCAGCTGAGCCGCGGCGGCGACGGTGGTCGGCAACCGCTGGAGAGCGCCAGCAAGGCGGCCTGTGTGGTGGTCGGCGCTATGGGTGGCCAGGGCGTCGTGCAGGGCGTGGTTTTTGAGGACGTGGGGCTGCCAGATGGCGTCTTCCAGTCCGCCTCAGACGCGACATTCTCGGGCTGGCAGGTGATCGTCTCGCCGCCAGTCGGCACGGAAGGGGCGTCGGTCTCTGCGCTCACGAACCCAGATGGCAGCTACCGCCTCAACCAGGTCCCCGCTGGTCGCCGTCGTGTGCAGGTCCGCTCCCCCGGCGGCACGGTGTTCCTCGACGCGCATTTTGACGCGACGCCGGGCGCCGCGCTGCGATTGGATCTGGCGCTCAAGCCGACCGGCCGCATCTACGACGCCCGCACGGCCGATCGCGTCGCCGGCGTGCGGGTGTTCCTCTACTACGACGCTACCGACGCCATCGCGCCCAACACGTTGGTCGACGCGAGCGAGCTGCCGGAGGGCCAGCAGGGTCAGCGCGTCGACGTCTCCGGCGCCTATCTCTTCGCGCCCAAGATGGGTCGCGCCTACCGGATCAGCGTGAGCGCTGGTGGCCAGCCGTGGGCGTTCCCGTCGGCGCGGCGCGCACCCGAGGCTGGTGTCGCCCTGCTCAATGGCCAAGGACTCGTGGTCCCCGAGGCGCTGCCGCTGCGTGGCAACCCGTCGCGGTACTTCACGCGGTTCACGCTCCAGGGCGGCGCCGGCAAGACGGACCACGCCGGCGGCCCCGACACGCCGCGGCACAATCACCTGCCGCTCGATGCCCTCAGCGATGCCGTCAAGATCAGCCTGCATCTCAGCAAGGCGCGCGCCATGGTCGGCGAGGTTGTGCATGGCACCGTCATCGTCGAGAACACCTCGAACGCCGCGATCGCGGCCAATCCGCTCACGGGTGAGGGCGGCGGTATCCTCCGAGGGCTGCTGCCCGAGGGCCTGAGCTACGTCGCGAACTCCCTGCAGCTGAAGCTGCGCCAAGCCGGCGCCAGCGCAGAGGTGAGCCTCGACGCCGCGAGCGCGCAAGGGCCCGTGCTGGAGGTGCGGCGTAAACACCCGGCCAGTGGCACCGCTGTCGGCCTGGATCTACCCGCCGGCGCCCGCCTCACGGTTCGGTTCCAGAGCGTCGTCGGCGTGCGCGCCAACATCGGCGCCTACCTGACGGCCCGAGCGCAGCTCTTCGATGTGGGCGGCGGCGCCCTGAGCAAGCGGGCGAGCGCCAAGCTGTTGGTCCAGGCCGACCCGCTGCTCGATCACGGCACGCTCCTCGGCAAGGTGTTTTGCGACGCCAACGGCAACGGCTGGCAAGACGCCGGCGAGCTTGGCCTCGGCGCGGCCCGCATCTACGTGGACACGGGGCACTACAGTGACAGCGACGCGTACGGTCGTTTCCACTTGATGGACATCCCACCGGGCAATCACCTCTTCAAGCTCGACGTGCAGACGCTGCCGCCCGGCTCGACGCTGACGACCGACGCCAAGCGAGTGCTGTGGGTCAGCCGTGGCGTCGGCCTCAAGCTGCGATTCGGTGTGAAGTGTTCGCTGGAGCAGGTGCGACCGAACAAGGTGCGTCTGAAAGTGGCGCCTGAAACCAAGCGCGCGCTGCCGCCCAAGGGGCCTGGCGTGGTCCATGTTCGCGGCGATACGCCCCACCTCTCCGTGCAGATCGACGATCGGGACCTGCCAGCGCACAGCGTGACCACCGTGCTGCTAGGCGCCGGCAAGACCCAGCCCAAGGCGCTGCCTGACGCGGTGACGCCGGTTTCCTGGGCCGCGAGCGCGCCTCTACGGCTCGTCACGACCGCGGTTGGGCGCTTCGCGGCGCATCGCATCGACGTCCGCGAGGTCCAGAGCGACGGTGACTTGGGTCGACTGGTCTTCGAGCAGCGCTATCGCGGCGCACCTCGTCCCCTGCTCGTCCAGCGTCTGCCGCGGGGCACGCTCGTCGCCGGCCGCCGGTACGTGGTGCGCATCAAAGCCGCGACGCGGTATGGCGCGGGCGCGTGGTCGGTGTGGATCCCGTTTGAGGTGCCCCGAGCTGGCCCTGTGAAACCGCAGCTGAGCTGGCGCTTGCCGCCGCCCGGCCGCCGCGTCCAGATCAACGGATCGGCGATCCCCCTACGCAGCGATGGTCGCTTTGATGTGTGGGTCCAGCGGCCGAAGACGGGTCGCTTGCTCGTCACCGTTCGGCGTCACCTCGGCTCCGGCCGCAACGCCTACGTGACGATCACCGGCCAGCTCAACAAGAAGCGGGTGCAGGTGCCTGCCGTGAGCGATCTGGATCAGGGCGCGCACCAGCCAGGCGTCGACACGGAGCGTGCGCCCGCCACCGCCGCGGCCGCTCCGGCAATCGCGGCCGCGCCCGGCGCGAACCCGCCGAGACCGGTGGCTGCGGCGACGCCGACGCCGCGTCCAGCGGCGGCACCGACATCGTCGACGGGACCGATCGTGACGC
>CALENB010000415.1 GCA_937910235.1 uncultured Myxococcales bacterium
CTTCGCGGCGAAGCTCACCGGCCGCCTCTATCAGCTCGTGCGGCCGGGCGGCTGGGTCGCCATCGGCAACATGGACTACGCCAACCCCAACCGCTGGGTCATGGAGCACCTGCTCGACTGGTGGCTGATCTTCCGCAGCCAGGACGAGATGCGCGCCTTCGCGCAGGCCGGCGCGCCGAACGCCGAGATCTCCATGCGGTTTGAGTCCACGGGCATCAACCCGTTCGTCGTTCTCACCCGGCCAGAGGGCTGACATCTTGGTCGCAGCCGCACCGGACACCGCTGAGCGTGCACCCGTCACAAGCGACGTCGCCCCGCCGACCACCGGTCTCGCCGGAGGCTGGCAGCGTCGCCTAGTCGAGCGCAATCGGCGCGGCGCCCGCATCGCGCTGTGGATCGTGCTGCTTGGCTTTCCAGCGTTCGGCGTCGTCGATTATGTCACCGCGCCGCCAGAGTTTCTGAACCTGCTGTGGGGCAGCCGCATTGCGGTGGTCTGCATCACGGTGTGGCTGTTTGGCCGGCTCGACACGCCGTTTTTTGTCCGCCATGTGCACGCCATCACGGCCGGCTACATGTTTACGGTCGCCGCAGCGATCAGCGTCATGATCCCGGTCATGGGCGGGCTGGCGTCGCACTATTACGCCGGGATCACCATCGTCATCGTCGGCAGCGGCCTCATGTACCTCTGGCCTGCCCGCCTGGTGTGGGCGACGTACGCCGCCATGGTCGCGATGTACATCTTGCCAAGCGCCGCGCTCGGGTTGATCGGCGACATGGAGATGGCGATCAGCAACGTGATCTTCTGCAGCTTCACCGCCGCCGTCGTGGCCTGGGGGCAGAACCTCAACTACGCCGCCGCGCGGGGCCAGTTCATGACGCAGGCCGCGCTGGAGCAGGCGCGCAGCGAACTTGAGCAGGCGCACGGGACGCTACAGGAGCGGGAGGCCTTCAAGAGCCAGTTCTTCGCCAACATCACCCACGAGCTCAAGACGCCGCTGGCCATGATCCTCTCGCCGATCGAGCTGATGGAGCAGGGCGACATGGGCGCCATCACCAACGTGCAGGGCAAGACGCTGCGATCGATGCTCAAGAGCGGCACCAAGCTGCTCAAACTGATCAACGACCTGCTCGACATGTCGAAGCTGGAGGAGTCCGCGCTGCGTTTGCGGGTGCAGCAGCACGATCTGCTGCCCTGGCTGCGCGACCTTGTCGCCGAGATCGAGCCGCTCGCCGTGCGCAAACACATCACGCTGCTGCTCCACAGCGAGCTGACGGAGCTGTCGGTCTGGGTCGACATCGAACGGATCGAGCGGGTCGTCATTAACCTGCTCTCAAACGCGACCAAGTTCACACCCGCGGACGGTCGCATCGACGTCAAGCTCAGCGCCACCGACAGCGCGTTCACCATCACGGTCGTCGACAGCGGCTGCGGTTTTGAGCCGGAACACGCCGCGGCGTTGTTTGAGCGGTTCTACCAGGTCGACATGGGCGGCACGCGCAAGTACGGCGGCACAGGCATCGGGTTGGCGCTAGCGCACGAGCTGGTGATCCTGCACGGCGGTCGCATCTGGGCGACGGGCGCGACGGGCGAAGGCGCGCAGTTTCATGTCGAGCTACCCCTCGGAAACGCCCATTTTCAGGCTGATCAGCTCGGCGATGCTGACAGCCCTGACAGTTATGCGCGGGACCAGGACACGGTCCTCGGCGCGACCGTCTCGATGCCGCGCAGCGACGGCTACCGACTGCTCGACATCGCCGAGGTCACCGAGCGGCGGGTGGTTGAGCGCGATCTCGACGAACACACACGCCCGTTCACGGTGCTCATCGTCGAGGATACGCCGGACATCATTCGCATCATTCACATGGCCCTGCGGCGACATTTCAAGGTGATGGCGGCGCCCGATGGGCTCAAGGGGCTGGAGCTCGCGCAACGGGAGCGTCCCGATCTCATCGTCACCGATCTGATGATGCCCGGGATCGACGGGCTCGAGCTCACGCGCCGTATCCGCGCCGATTCGGCCCTGGCGCACACGCCGATCGTGATGCTGACAGCCCGCGGCGCGCTGAAAGACCGCGTGGCCGGGATCGAGACCGGGGTGAACGCCTACCTGCAGAAACCCTTCTCGCCGCGCGAGCTGTTGAGCACCGTCCGCAGCCTGCTCAACCTGCAGACCGAGCAAGCCAGTCGATTGCTGGCCGGCCGGATGGACAGCTTGGAGACCATCACAGGTGGCCTAGCCCATGAGATCAACAACCCGCTGAACTACATCAAGAACGGCATGCAGGTGATCGAAGGCGACGTTCAGAAAGTACACGCAGCCTACGCGCGGCTCGCTGCTGGTGAGGCGCTGAGCTTGAGCGACGCGCGCCGACTGGAGCGGATCCCCGCGCGCCTGGAGCGGATGTTCGACAGCGCCAAGGCAGGTGTGATCCGCATCGGCGCGGCGGTTGAGTTGATGCGACGTTATAGCCAGGAGGGCTACGCCCGCGTTGAGCGACCGACGAACCTCTGGGCTGCCGCCGCCGATGTCGTCGCCCTGCTCAGCCGCACGGTGCACGGCGACGTGCAGGTCCATACGTCGTTCGAAGGCGCCGCCGACGTGCTGGCGGTGCCCGAGGAGCTGCATCAGGTCCTGAGCAACTTGGTGCAGAACGCGATCGAGGCTGCCCACGAGCACGCTGGCGCCCAGTCGGAGCGTCAAGCTGCCGCCGTCGCACCGGACGCGGGCGCGGACGTAGCCGACACCCCACCGGACGGTGGCCACGTGTGGGTTCGTGGCTCGGTTGAGGCGGGCGTGGCGCTGTTGGTCATCCGAGACAGCGGCGCCGGCATCTCCGAGTTGGACCTCGGCCGCATCTTCACCGCGTTTTACACCACCAAAGGGCCGGGCCGCGGCATGGGGATGGGGCTCACCATCACATGGCGCGTGATCCAAGCGATGGGCGGTCGCATCGACGTCAGCAGTCCGCCCGGAGATGGCGCCTGCTTCACCCTGCGTTTGCCGCTCCAGCAGCCCCGGGAGGCCGGATTTGCGGCGCCTTAGGGCGACGTATAGATTCGAATCCGTGCCGACAGCATCCTCGTCTCGGAGCGCCGCTATGCCCGCCCCAGTGTTCGCCCCAATGTTCGCCCCAGCGTTCGCCCCTGTCGGTTCCCTGCGCTGCGCGTGGGCCACCGCAGTTCTCGTCGCCGTCGGACAGCTCAGCGGCTGTGGCGGCTCATCGCCGAACCCGACGCAGACGGGCAGCTTCATCTGCACCAACAACCTGACCGGCTTGTGCGAGGCGTGCCCCGGTGTCGCGGTGTGTGTGGACCCGGTCACCTGCCTGCTCACCACCTGTGTGCCGGGCGGCGATATCGCGTTTGGCGTAGACACCGGGCCCGGCGACACGGGCGGCGCCGACGCGACGGCGACGGCCGGCGACGCGGCGGCTGGCGACGGTATCGGCGATGTCCCGAGCGACGCCGCCGGCGTGAGCGATGGCAGCGGCAAAGACGCCGCCGCCGACACGGCTGGCTCCGATGCGGGCGCGGTGACGGACGCGGGCGTCAATCCGACCTGTGTCGAAGGCACCAAGACCTGCGCCGACAAAGCCAAGCCGCAGTTTTGCTTCCAGGGCGACTGGATGCAGCTCGCAACCTGCGGCAGCGGCTACACGTGCGAGAAGGGCGCCTGCGCCTGCGCGAGCGAGTGCGTGGCGCTCGGCCAACAAGCCTGCCTGCCCGCAATCGCGGCGTTTCGGACGTGTCAGCTCGACGGCAGCTGCCTCAAGTGGGGCGTGCCACTGGCGTGCCAGCCCGGTCAGCTCTGCGAGGGCGGGCAGTGCAAGGTCAAGTCCGGGTGTTCGCCCGCGTGCGGCGTCGGGCAGCTCTGTCAGCAGGGCAGCTGCGTGCCGGCCTCTTCGGGTACCTGCACGCCGGCCTGCGGCGGTGGCCAAGTCTGTGAGCAGGGCAAATGCATCACACCAACCTGCACGCCAGCGTGTGGGGCGGGTCAGGTCTGCAAAGCTGGCTCCTGCGCGCCGGTCGCCACTGGCACCCTCGAATGCGGTCAGATCATGGCTTGCGTGAACCAGTTCGCGCAGGGCCCGACAGACACCGTCAACATCGACGCCTGCGTCGCCAAAGGCACCAGCGCGGCGCAGGCCGACTACACGAAGCGAAAAGCCTGCATCGCCTTGAGTTGTCAGACGTTGATCGACGCCGGCAAGGCCAACGAAGCGATGCTGTGTGTCTACACCTACTGCGCCAAGGAGCAGACCGGCTGCCTCGGCGTTGGCACCAAGGACTGCAGCACGCTCGGCGGCTGCCTGAGCGGCTGCGGCACCAGCGAGATCTGCACCATCGGCTGCCATGCCGACGCGAGCATCGACGGGATCAAGGGCTGGTATCTGCTCGCGACGTGCGGTGAGCAGAAATGCCCAGGCACCACCGGCAACGCCTACGCCACCTGCGTCACCCAGAGCTGCGTCGCGCCGTTTCAAGCCTGCTTCGGCACCACCGGCGGTGGCGGCTACAGCTGCGCGCAGGTGCTGCAATGCGCCGGCAGCTGCGGCGCCAGCAAGGCCTGTGCGCAGGACTGCAAGGCGAAGGCGTCGAGCCAGGGGCTCACTGACCTCAACGCGCTGCTGGCCTGTAGCAGCGGGCCCTGTGGGACGTATTGCACCAGCGGTACGGCGCAGCAGTGTGACGCTTGCATGAAGATCAACTGCAGTGGCCAGCAGGCGAAGTGCAACTGACCACGCGCGCGCTGTCCGGCCGCCTCGCCCGGGTCACGCGACTACGCGTCGCTCAGACCCATGCGATTGCGAATCAGCACGATCGAGAGGGTCGCCGTGGCCAGCCCCGCGGCGCCAAGCAGCAGCATCAGGATAGGTGAGAGGTCGCCGCCGCCGCTCTTGTAGAGGCCACCGATGATCAGCTCCTGCGCCACCGAGCCGACGGAGCCGAGGCCGTTGATGATGCCAGCTGCCATGATGGCGCCGCGCTTGCTGCCGATGTCCATGGCGCCCGCGCCGGTCATTAGGGCGTCCGGGCCATAGAGACAGAAGCCGATCGCGGCCATGCAGGCGCCAAACGCCGTCACCGAAGAAGCGCCGACGGTCGCGAGCGCGCCGCACGCGGCGAGCAAGCCCAGGAGCAGGTAGAAGCTGACGCGAGCGCGGCGTCCGTTGAAGAACCTGTCGCTCACGAACCCTGCGATGACCACGCCGCCGATGCCAAAGAAGTCAAAAAGCGTCGAGATGTACCCGGCGTCGTCGCCTTCCAAGCCGAAGTTGCGCGACAGGAAGAACGGCGCCCAGGACCACAGCGCGTAACGGATGAACTTCACGCTGAAATAGAACGCGCCGACCAGCAGCACCGTCGTCCATGTGTTGCGACTCCAGCCAGGCCCCGCCGATGTGGCCGCCGCGCCGCGCTCGTCGAGCACGGTCGGATCGTCAGCGACGATGGGCTCAAAGCCGAGATCTTCGGGTTTGTCGCGCTGATTGGCGAAAAAGAACAGCCACACGGCGACGAGCACCGCCGCGCCGGCGTAGTAGGCCGCCTGATAGCCATAGTGCGCCAGCATCCAAGCCGCCAGCGCGCTCGCTGCCACGCCGCCGACCTGGTAGCAGGTGGCCCAGAAGCCCATGACCGTGCCGCGCTCCTCGCGTCGGAACCACTGCGCCATGCAGCCGACCGCGCCGCTCCAGCCGGTCGCCTGTGAGAGGCCGAGCCCGACCATGAGCACCGAGAAGGCCAGCAGGCTCGTGGTGACGCCGAACCCAGCACACGAGACGACGGAGACCGCCATACCGCCCAGCAGCATGCGTCGCGCGCCCACACGCTGGCCCAAACCCGCCGCGACGAATTGTCCCAGTGTGTAGGCGACGAGGTACGTCGTGCCGATCCAAGACAACGCCACGGTGTCGAAGTTCAGCGCTTCGCCGACGGCGCTCTTGGTGATGAAGAACGGCTTACGGCAGAAATACAGCCCGGCGTAACACAGCCACGTGCTCGCGAAGACGCGCCATCGCCACGCTCGCAGCGTCTGCCAAGGGCGCAGCGCGGTCGGTGCGTCTGCGGATGAAACCGGGTCTACTTGCAAGCCGTTGCCGCCTCAAGCCATGGCCGCGTCTGTGGACCCTCGATCCGGGTGGTTCCCAGTAGCCAAGTCGGCGTTTTGTCGATCTTCTGACGGACGCAAGCGTCCTTCCCTGCGGCGTGGCAGTCGGTCACCACCGTGTTGCTGAAGCGACCGATCATCGCTCGCTGCTGCTGGTCGATCTTCTTGCTACTGTCGATGAACAGGCGCACGCCAGCGTTGATGAGGCAGCCGGCGAAGCGGCGATCGGCGCCGAGCGACGCAATCTCCAGGTCGATGTCCAGCGCGTCCTCAAGCAGCACGCGGCCATCTTTCGTGGTGAGCACTTGATCGACGATCGGCGCACGTCCAGGCGTCGCGACGGCTACGCTGAGCACCTCGCCGTTCCGGCGCACGCCCAAGGGCAGCAGGGTGATCTTGCGGGTGAGCTTCATGTACTCAGCGACCCGGCGTTGCACCACATCGTGGGCGACCGGGCTTGGCTGCTTCAGCTTCACCGGCTGTGGCGCCGATTGTACGGCGCCTGGCCCCAGTGGCGCGGTTTGTGCGGCGCCTGGCTGCTTTGGCGCCGGTTGTGCGGCGTCTGGCCGCTGTGGCGCCGGTTGTGCGGCGTCTGGCTGGGCCCGCCCGATGGACGCGACCGGCGTCCCCGTCGCCTTCGCGGGCGCCCCTGTCCGCTGACTGCATCCCACGGTCGCCACGAGCACGAACGCGATCCAACCGCCACCATGAAGCGCCCGTCGCGCTTGCGTGTTCATCGCTTGCACCCCAGCTCGGACTCGAAGCTCTTCGGATCGATCACGCCCGGTCGCGAGCCGCCTGGCCACAGCCACCGCGGATAGGCCGAGCCGTGCACGTCGCACAGCTTCCGATGCTTCTTCGTGCACCAGATCACCAGCTCAGCGCCGAAAACGCCCAAGATCTTGAGCTGCCGCGCCGTACCCTGCGTGCCGGGGACGAGCAGAACCCGGGCGCCACGACGTTGGAGGCACGACACAAACGCCCGCTCCTTGCGGTAACCCTGCAGCGCGCCCTCCAAATCCACGGCCCGCCGCGTGATGTAGCGGCCATCGAGGGTCACCCACATCTTGCCATGGGCGAGCGCGGTCTTCGGGCCGCCCGGCTTGTCCGGCTTGCCAAGCGTCGCCTTCTTCGCCTGCCATTTCACCTCGTAGAGCACAGGACTCTCGCGCACGCTGGTCACCTTGACGTCTTCTTCCCCGAGCAGCTGCAAAAACAGCAGCACCTTGGCCGCGACTTCACTGGCGCGCCGATCCGTCTCAGACATGACTTTTGCGGCCGGTTGTGTACCCGGAGGCGCAGGCGCGGCGAGCGCGCGCGCGTCGCCAGGCGTCGGTGACGGCGCAGGCGCCACCATGCGATGGCCCCGTGTACCCGGCTGCCCAGCTGCTGCAGCCTCATGATCATGGGCAGCCGCGGGGTCCGGCGGCGTCCGGCTGGTCGCCGCTGCGTTTGGGATCGCCGCGAGCTGAGGCGCCAACGTCGACACAATCATCAGCGCCATCATCCGTCGCCGCGTGCCAAGGTGCTGCATCGTTCTCCGAGTTCCAGTCATAGCGGTCCGTATTTCATAAGGTTCCGAATTGCACAAGGTTCGCCATCGTCCACGATTCTGGCTGAACGCACGACGGCGGCCCCACTCGGTGGGGCCGCCGTCGTGACGTCACAAGGTAGCGCGCGCTACCGGTGGCTCAGTACTGCTTGGCCGACGACGTGGTCAACTTGCTGCTCGTCACCGAGACCAAGAAGCCGGCGCCCGCTGGTGCCGTCATCCACGCCGACATGCTGAAGCCAGCGTAGTACCAATCGGAGGCGTACAGACGCACAACCAAGTAATGGTCGCCAGAGATGTACTGCCCAGCCGCAGCCTTGCCGTCGGCCGCCGAGCCTGTCGCCGTCACGCCGCTGCTGTAGTTCGCATACGTCGCCTTGGCCAACGACGCGCTCGCCTTGTACGCGTAGCCGGCGACCTGGCTGTTGATGATCGCGTTGCGCCCGTAATTATAACCACGGAACTGGAGGTTATACATGGTGTTATTGTCGTAGCGGATGTTCGTCTTGATGTGCAGGTAGCGCGCCCCGCTCGTGCCGGTCGAGTACTGCCAGAGGTCGCGCTGCACCTGATTGCCGGCGGTGACGAGCTTGTCGTTGACGTACACACCGTCAGACTTCGCCGTCAACTCAACCCCGTTTTTGACACGCAACTCGACGGCGTTGTTGGTGTGCACGCGAACCGCCCAGCTGCCATTCCCATCGAGCAGACCGAAGGAGGGCGTCGTGCTGCCGTCGGCGTAGATATAACCCTGCAGCGTGCTGTTGCCATCGTAGAACTTGATGCCACCCGCGCCCGTGTCGCCGTACTTGAAGTTCAAGTAGTTGTCGTTGTTGTCGTCGTAGAAGCGCACGTTGTCGTTGAAGTGCAGCTGCGTCACGTAGTTGATTTCACCGTTGTTCATGTGCACTGGGCCAGCCACCGAGAGCTTGTACGAATCGGTCCGCGGCGTCGTGCCGATGCCCACGTTGCCGCGCAAGTACGTATCGCCGTTGACGTCGAGGACGGCCAGCGGAGCCGCGACGCGAATACCAACCTTCCGGTCGCCGCGCACACGCAGGGCCTCGCCGCTGGCGTTGCCAACGTACAGCAAGTACGGGGTCGTGCTGTCGGCGCTGCCGGTCTGAATGTGGGCGCCATAGCCGCCGCCGTGACTCAGGTAGACGTTGTCGTTCCCGTTCTGGAAGCGTGCCTGCCAGTCGCCTGTGTTCGCCGTCTCAATGTCGAGCGGGTAGTTCGGCGTGGTGTCGTTGATGCCGACCCAGCCGTTGCCGTTGATCGTGAGCTTGGTGCTGCCGCTGACCTGCAACTGAAGGTCCTCGTTGTGGGAGCCGATGATGCCGGTGTCGACGCGCAGCCCCTTGTTGAAGTAGAAGCTGGCTCGGTCGGTCTCAACGTAGCCATACGCGGTCGCGCGAGCGCCCATCTGCACCCAGCCATTCGTGCTGCTGGAGCGAAGCGAATAGGTGTCGCCCTGATTGACCGCGGTGCTGCCAAACGTGAGGTTGCCCGTCATGGTGTCGCCGGCCCGCTTCACGTAGGTGCCCGAGCCCGTCGCCGGCGCGAAGCTGTCATGCAACCAGCCGTACTTTGCCGTCCAGATCGTGCCGTCGGTGTGCAAGATCATCTTGCGCTGGGCAGATGTGTCGCCGCCGTAGAGCCAGATGAACGGGTAGTTGCCGTTGTTGCCGAACGCGCCAACGCCGTCGGTGCGCATGACCACGGTGTTCTTGTTGCCGTAGACCTTGAAGTGAGCGTTGTCGCCGTTCTCGCGCAGCCACGGGTCGTTGACGTTGTAGGTGTGGTTGTGCTTTGTGCCGTCCGTCCAAGGCGTGCTGCCGCCAGCGAGCTTGTCGGCCTTGAGGTTGGTCACCTGCGACGAGGTGAAGGCGCTGCCGTACAGCGGCGGCTTGTCGATCAAGCTGTCCCAGTGAACGAAGCTATTGCCCGACTCTGCTCGGTGATCAGCGCGCGAGAAGCCCATGCCGGTGAAGTAGATGCGACCCTTGCGGCCCTGGATGCGGACGCGGTCGTACCCGGTGATGCCGGTGGCGGCGAGGATGACCTGGTTGCCCGAGTGAGTGCCGGCCGTCGCGACGCTGGCGTCTTGGAAGCTGTTCACGCGGCGATGCCACTTCCAGTTGCCCGCGTAGCGCAGCCAGATGTCGAAATAGCCGGAGTCCTTCCACGCCAGGATGCTGACGTAGGCGCTCTTCGCGCCGCTCGGGATGGTGAACTCAACCGTGTTCGCGTTGGTCGTGCTGACGCCGGTGGTGTCCGTGTAGGCGCAGTCCTTCGGCGCGAGCAGCGGGTCGCCCCAACCGAGCGATGAGAGCCACTTTCCGGACTCCGCGACACGCTTGCTCCAGCCGTAGGTCCAATCCATCTTCAACGACGTGTCATCGACACACAGCGGCAGGCCGGCCGACGACACGCCGATCTGCACCTGCGAGGCGGCGCACTTCTTGTTCGAGAGCGCGAACGTGCTGCCGGTGTAGGTGGTGTTGCTATCGGCGATGCAGACGACCTTGCCGGTGCTGCTGATGTTTTTGACGACGCTGCCGGTCGGGCAGGTCTGGTTGGACAGCGCGTAGGGCGTGCCCGTCACCTGGCCTTTGATCTCGCAGACGACCTTGCCGTTCACGTCGAGTCCGGCGACGACCTGGCCGCTTGCGCAGCTCTGGTTCGACAGCGCGAAGTCCTTACCGGTCGACTGGCCTTTCTGGTCCAGGACGCAGATAGGCGCGCCAGCGCTCGTGAATCCGGCCACGACCCGATTGGCCGGGCACACCTGGTTTGACGGCACGAAGTCGGTCTTGCTGTAGGTCGTGTCCGCGTCCTTGACACAGACGATCTTGCCGTCCGCCCCGACGGCTTTCATCACGAGCCCAGCGCCGCAGCTCTGGTTGGAGATGGCGAAGTTCTTGCCGTCGTACTTCGTGTCCGTGTCCGCATCCTTGGCGCAGACGAGCTTGCCGTCCTTGCTGATGCCAGTGCTCACGAAACCGGCGGCGCAGCTCTGGTCCGAGACCGCGAAGTCCGTGCCGGACACGTTGCCCTTCTCGTCCTTGACGCACACGACCTTGCCGTCCGCATCCAACCCGCCCACAACCATACCGGTCGTGCATTTCTGGTTGGCGAGCCCGAAGTTCTTCCCGTCGTAGGTGTTCACCTTGTCGGTCGCGCAGGCCACTTTGCCGTCGGCGCCGATGCCCACAACCGTGTCGCCTTTCGGGCAGCTCTGGTCGGCAGCAACGGCGGTCGGCGCGTCCTTGAGGTCCTTGTACGAGCCGCTCGTCGCGATGGCGGCGAGGTCAGCGCTCTTGGCGAGCGGCTTCAGGTCGTCCTGGGTCGCCAGGGTCGCCGACCACGTCGCGTCGAGGTGACTCTTCGTGATGCAGCCCGAGCACGACAGCTGGCTCGCGGAGTCAGCTGCGATGGCGTAGGGCACCTTGTACAGCGGCAGCCGCGGCAGCTCGGCGTCCGTCCCGACCTGCACGCCGACCCACGCGGCGTCCTTCGAGGTGAAGACCTTGTTGTCGAGCGGCGTCTTCTCGCCGACCGCCAGATGGAACACGCCACCCGTCACGGCCACGCCAGAGGAGACGTAGGTGTAGAGCGCCTTCGCGTCCTTCTCACCCTTGTAGAAGTTGAGCGTCATCCCATACGTGCCGTCCGGCACCGGGGTGCCAGCTTGGCTGAGTAGACGGCCCTGTACGTTGATGATGTCAGCGACCTGCGCGGTCGCCGCGGCGGGCACCACCACGGCAGGCAGCGCCAAGGTGGCCGCGAGCAAGGCCGCCGCCATCCGTCGCCGCCCTAGCTTGATCTGCCCAAGCTCGACGTGTGCAAGCCAACTACGCAGCATTCGATCGATCCGATTCATGCCTTTCTCTCCACGATGGAGGCCATTGGCTCCATCTCGTCAGACCAACCGCAGATCCCAGCCCGGAATCCTCTCGTTCGTCTCGTACTGCCCCAGCCAGCAGGCTACAAATCCACCCAGGCCACCTACGCAAATACGTGGACCCGCTCCATCTAACTCTCAACCAGACAGACCGCTGAGCCAAGCGACGAAGCCCGACCAGAACGTCTGTTTGCTGCCCTTGCTCACACCGCGCGGACCGTCGCCACCGATGTGTAGGTAGAGCCCTTTGCCCTTTGCATCCTTCACCGCACCCGAGGTGTTGGACACGAAGATCTCTGCCGATTTTGCCTGACACCCCTCATCGGTGGTGCCATCGCAGTCGTCGTCTTTGCCGTCGCAAGCCTCGATCTTGTTGGGCAAGACCTGACCCACACACGTCGTATCGAGCGCGCCGTTGGTGCAGTACTGCAGCCCGGCTTTGCACAGGCCGACGCCAACGACCTTGGCATCGGCGTCGAAACAGGTCTTCGTCGCGGCGTTGGCCAGCGTTACGCAGCCCTTGTCCGCCTCGCAGCTGTCGTCGGTGCAGAGGTTGTTGTCATCACACACCTTCGTCGTCGCGCCGGGCAAACAGAACGGCTCTTTGCCCGTCGCCTCGGCACACGCGTCACCGACGGTGCACGCGTTGTTGTCGTCGCACGAGCCCTTGTAGAAGAGGTAGACGCACTTGCCGGTCTTGGCGTCGCAGCTGTCGGTCGTGCACGCGTTGCCGTCATCGCACGCCGCGCCCGCCTTGTTTTCACACGTCTTGCCGTCGCAGCTGTCGCTGGTGCATGCGTCGCCGTCGTCGCAAGACTCCTCGTCGGTGTCGCCGTCGCAGTCGTTGTCCGCCCCGTCGCAGGTCTCTTTGGTGATCTTGGTCGCCGTGCTGCAGACCGCCTGGAGCAGCGTCTCGCACACGACTTTTCCGCCCGCACACGCGCCCGATCCGCAGATCGCGCCGATGCCCAGAGCGCCGTTGGTCACAGGGTCGGTCCACTCGAAGCCCTCATCCACGGTGCCGTCGCAGTTGTCGTCATCGCCGTTGCACGACTCCTGCTTCGGCTGCTTGGCGTCGGTGCACAGCATCACGCCGCCGGTGGCACACTTTGGCTTGCCCGGGCAGGCGCCGATCAGCACCTTGCACTTGCCGTCAGCCGCGTCACAGCCTTCGTCACCGCTGCATTCGCTGTCGCTCTTGCACGCCTTCTTGCTGCCTTGGTCGAGGTACGTCGCCACCGTGCACGTCACCGACGCGGGCAGCGCGTCGATCTTGCCGTCGCAGTCATCATCGAGGTCATTGCAGGTCTCGACGGCCGGCACCGCCGCCGTGCAGTCGCCCATGCCCTTCTCCGTGCACGTGCGAACGCCTGAGCAGGTGCCGGCGCTGTTCGTATTGGAGCAGGTGGTCTTCTTGCCAAACGCGGTCGCCCACTTGGAGCACGTACACATCGGCTGCTCGACGACGGCGCACTTGCCGTCCTCACACGATTCGCCCGCCTGGCACGCGTTATCGGCGGTGCACGCTCCGCCCGAACCAGCCTTGACCACCTTCTTGAGCTTGCACTGCTTCGCTAGCTTGCCGGTGGCTTTGTCCGCGACGTCCGCGCAGCCGTAGTTTGTGGGGCAATCGTCGTCGGCCTTGCAGCTGCCGCCGCAGAACTTGCCCATCGTGCCGTAATCGAGGCACAGCGCGCCGTTGTTCTCGACGACACACTCGTTATCGGACTCGCACGGCGAACACAGGCTCGTCATCGTCGGTACGCAGACAAAGACCGAATCCGAGGCGCCGTAGCTCTTGCACGAGAAGCCTTTTTCGCAGGTTTCGACGCACTTTTTGGCGCAGACCTTGCCGTCAGCCGTGTCGAGGCAGATGCCGTTGTCACAGTCGCCGTTCGCCGCGCATTCGCACCCCTCGCCGCCCGGGCAGGGAGCCCCACCGGCGTCGCCGCTGTCCGCGCTCACCGTCGCGTCGGTGGTCGCGCCGTCAGGGTCCACAGCGCTCGTGTCGGTGCCGGTGGTGTCTGATCCGTTGGTGTCCGTTCCCGCGACGTCACTGCCCGCGACGTCGCCGCCAGCGACGTCGCCGCCTGTGACCTCGGTCCCTGTCGCGTCAGACTCATTGATCTCGCCCAAGTGCGACGTGTCACCGCCGGCGGTTGCGCTCGCGTCGCCGGTGACACCTACGTCTGGATCATCGCCGCAGCCGGCGAGCGCAAGCCCGGCGACGAGCGCCAGGGCGAGTGTCGTCGGGCCAAAGGCGTGCAGTCGAGAAGTTCGGGACATAGCACTCTCCACGGCATAGCTGTCCGCGGCATCTTCTGCACACGGTCAATAGCGATCAGCTTGCTGAACGCGGATCGTGCACGACGGCTTTTATTCCGACAAGTCCGAATTTTACTTGTTCCGCCACATCCGTCGCGCCGTCGTCCGACCCGCCATCTCGCCACACCTTGTCGTCTGTGCGAGCCTGCCGGCTCCGCTCATTTGCTCACGTCCCGGAGCCGCCGTGTCGCCCATTCACCGCCGCCGTTCTGCTGTTCCTTCTGCCACGCTGCTCGTGGTTGCCGCGCTGTGCGCCACCGCAGCGTGGGCGCCATCGGGCGTCCTCGCCGCGCCGCCGCCTGCAGGTTTCGACGCCTCGGACGTCATCACGCTGGCCCACGACGTTGGTTTCTTGGGGGTGCGGCTGCCTGAGGTCGTTGTCCCTGGGGAGACGCTCGCTGTGGAGGTGGTGTTGTCCGCCAGCCAGCCCTTGCCGCCCGGCACCTCGATCTTCGTACACCTCGAATCCGTCACGTCCCGTTGCCGCGTCGTCGCAGAACAGGACGTGCCGACGCCGAACGATGGTCTCATCCAGCACGCGATCACGCTGCGCCTGCCGAGCACGTCAGAGTGCGGTCCGCAGCGTATGGAGGTCCGGCTGGGGCTGTACGACCGCGGCAGCGGCAAGCGTTTCGCCGTCGGCGACAAGGCCACGACCGACGACCGCATTCACGCCGGGACCTTTCGGATCGGCACCACAGCCGCCGGTCCCAGGGTGCTGACGCCGTCGGCCATGGCTTGGCAGCGCTACGTGTCGGCGGCTACCCCGTGGCGCTGGTGGGGGCTCGGCCTGCTGCTGTTCGCCGCGCTGGCGTGGCTCGGGCGCGCCAAGCTGGGCGACGCGCTGCCGGCGGTTGCGGACCCGACCCAACCCCCGGCAGCCAGCCCACTCGCCGCGGAGTCCGCATCGGTTCATACTTGGCTCAATCGGATTGTTGGCCTCCTTGTCGCCGCCACCGCGCTGCTCTCGATCCTGGTCGCCATCGATTTTGTGAAGGATGACGCGTACATCTCCTTTCGTTACGCCCACAACGTCGTCATCGGCGAGGGGTTGGTCTTCAACGCCCACGACCGCCTCGAAGGCATCACGAACTTCTTGTGGACGGTGGTCTTGGTGCCCTTCGAGGCCTTGGGGCTCGACCTGTTTCAGGTGACGGAGGTGCTCGGTAGCGCCCTGATCCTCGGTCTGCTCGTCGTCATGGCGCGGCTCAGCGCGCAGCTCGGCGGCGGAGCGCGACCCGCCCCCAGCGCCACGCTCAGCAAGTACTGGGCGCCGCTCATCATCGCGTCCAGCTCCAGCGTTGGCCTGTGGACCACGAGCGGCATGGAGCAGCCTCTGGCGATGATCCTGCCGGCCGCCGGGGCGTGGTGGCTGTGGCGATCCTGGCGCCGGCCCGACGCCGCTGACGCCAAGCGAGACGCCTGGATCTCCGGGGTTGTAGTGGGTCTGGGCTGTCTGACCCGGCCCGATATCCACCTGACCGGCGTCCTGCTCGCCCTGCCGCTGATCGCGCGCGCGGTGAAGACCCGCCGCTTGGATCCGGTGCTGCTGCGGTTCGCTGCCGGCGGTCTGCTCGTCACGGTGCCCGGCCACCTCGGTCGCTATCTGTATTACGGCGCGCTCATGCCCAACACCTACTACGTCAAGACCGGCGGCGGCTGGCTGGTGTGGTTCAAGGGGCTCGAGGCGCTCTGGGAGATGTGGTCCTTCAACGCCACCGGCGCGCTCGTCCTGCTAGCGCCGCTGGCCTTCTTGCGACGCCAGTTTCTGGCCGAAAAGCTCGTGCTGCTGGCCGTCTCGCTCGGCTACATGGCCTACGTGGTCAAGGTCGGGCGCGATGAGATGCACTGGCACCGCCTCTACCTGCCGGCGCTGCCCTTTCTGGCGTGGCTCGCGGCGCTGGGCCTGCGCGCGGCGTGCGAGACGGTCGCCGCCCTGCTCGCGCGTGTGCAGGCGGGTGTGCCGCTGCCACGGCTCACGACCGTCGCGTTTGGTGTCGGCTGGCTGCTGGTGTTGGCGATGGTGGTGACCAACGTGCGGTTCACGTGGGTCGAGATGCACGGCCTCAACGGTCGTGGCGATCTCTCGGGCAACTATCACCCCGACATGGGCAAGTTCGTGACCCGGCACGCGCGCCCCGGCGCCCTGGTCGCTTTCCAGGACATGGGCTCCACGCCCTATCACGCGCCCGACTTGGACTTCTTCGACTTCATCGGCCTCACCGATCGCGTCATCGCCCGCACCCGCCATCGCTACGGTCTGCATGCCTTCCTCGAGACGGCCGCGCAGCGTCGACAGTCGGAGTTTGACGCGGAGATGCGGACGTATTTCTACAAGCAGAGCCCGGAGTGGGTGATCTTGACGAGCTACATCCACGGCGGCGCGCAGATGGACCGCATCGCGCAGACCTTTGCCACCGCACCGACGCCTGAGAGCCTGGGTTGGGCGGTGGGGAGCAACCGCTATCAGCTCGGTCTCTATGGCGAGAAGTTCAAGGAGAGCTACCGCCACGTGCGGACCTGGCCGCGGTCGCGCGGCTACTACCTGAGCCTGTTTTATCGCAAAGACCTGTGGGAGAAGACGCCGCGCGAGGTGGTGTTTGATGCGCCGCCGGCGGATGTGCACGGCGTCACCGCGACATTTGAGCGCGGCGTGCAGCTGCTCGGCGCCGACTTGCCGGCGGAGGCCGTCGCGAAGCAGGAGTTCTACCTGACCCTGTGGCTGCAGGCCGGTGGCCCGCTGGAGAAGGACTGGTGGGTGTTTGTGCACCTGGAGGGCGAAACGGGTCGGCATCCGGCGGACCATGTGCCCGGCGATCACATGTGGCCTGCGCAGCGCTGGACGGCGGGCCAGGTCATCGAGGATCGCAGCTTGCTGCAGCTGCCGCCCTTCCTCGCACCGGGTACCTACAGCGTCTGGGTTGGGCTCTATCGACGCAGCACGGGCGCGCGCCTCAAGGTCGTGTCAGGGGCGACAAAAGACCGGGATCATCGCATTAAAGTCGGAGAGATCACGATCCGGGCCCAGCGCCCCTTCCTCGATCAGCTCATCCGACCGACACAGCTCGACGTCGACCGCAGGCACCCTGAGCGCATCCCAGACCACGGCCGCAAACCGACGGACTACACCGATCGTGCCCAGGTGCCGTAGCTGCCTAGAACTTCGCCTTGAGCCCAAAGGACGGAATGATCGGCAGGCCGACGCCGTAGGTCTTCTGCGACGCGTCGAAGTTGTAGCGGATGAACTCAGCGTTTTGGCGGTTGTAGACGTTCTGCACGTCGAGATAGGCGTGCAAGATCCAGGCATCAAAGATGAACGCGCGGTCGACGCGCAAGTCGAGCTGATGAAACGCCGGCAGCCGGGCGCAGTTAGCGCAGGTGGAGAGCGAGCGGGTGTAGCTGTCGGTCTTCTCGTTGTACGTGGCGGTGCTCAGCGGCGTGTAGGGGTTGCCCGAGGTCAGGCGAAAGCGGAAGCCGGCCTCCCAGTTGTCCGGCAGCTTCCAGGAGCCGAC
The DNA here is from genome assembly GCA_937910235.1 of uncultured Myxococcales bacterium. Lineage (GTDB taxonomy): Bacteria > Myxococcota_A > UBA9042 > UBA9042 > UBA9042 > UBA9042. The sequence continues at coordinate 17,407 of CALENB010000415.1, forward strand.
CGCCGTGACGATGTGGGTCTGGTCCCAGCCGAACAAGCGCTCGGGACCGCCGGGGATGTCCGTGCGTGTCGCGCGCTGCAGCGTGTAACTGACCCAGCCGAAGAAGCGGCCGATGGACTTGTGGCGCAGCATCATCTCAAAACCGAGGATGCGGCCGGTGGCGTCGTTGTTGTACCGCGTCGCGGGGAAGAGGCCTGGCGTCACGGCGACGACCGAGCTCAGGCGTTTGTGAAAGACGGACATGTCGAGGTTGATCGCCTCGGTGAGCTGCCATTCAACGCCAGCCGCCGTCTCCCAACTGCGCTGCGGCAACAGCCCCGGCGTGCCGAACGGTGGCAGCACTTGCGGCGGCTGCGGGGGCTGGCTGGTGAGGCCCGTCGCGGCCTTGAGCGTGAGGCCTTGTTTCAGGGCGAAACGCGCGTTGATGCGCGGCGTGAAGCTCTCGCCCGTGTCGATACCGCGGAACAGATCGACGCGCAGCCCGGGCACCACCTCGAGGCGGGGGTGGAGGCGAAAGACGGCGTCGACCCACACGCCGGGCAGGAACTCTTTGTCCGACGAGGCCAGAAACGCCGAGCCTTGGCTGGGCGGGTTGCCGCCGCTGGTGCCGCGCTCGCCGCTGGACTGAAAGAGCGGCGCGACCAGCTCGATCGAGAAGGGCCGCAGCGATAGGTCCAAGCCGGTGCGCAGCTGCACCGGGCCGGAGCCGAAGGTGAACTCCTGGCGGAAGGTGGCGTCCATCGCGGTGGCGTCCATGCGGAACGCGTCGCCCAGGCCGGCGTTGAGGAAACCGACGAGGGCGCCGAGCACGGTTCGGCTGGTCCAGTCGTCGCCGCTGTGGCGCAAGACGGCGAGCAAGGAATGAAAGTCGGTCGACGTCTCGAGATCGCCGCGGGCCTCGGGGAAGGCGGAGGGCGGCTCGTCTACGGCCGCAGAGACTGAATCTGCGGCGCCAAAGGCAAAAACGGTCAAGCTCGTGCGCGGCGAAAACAGGTGGTCGAGCTTGAGTTGGTAGTCGTAGTACTTCGGCGCGCGGGTGAACGGCAGCACACCGTCGGGGACCACCGCCGCCAGCACGTAGTCGATGTAGGAGCGCCGCGCCGCGATGGTCAGCCACGTCGTCTCACCGAGCGGCGCCTGCAGCAGAAAGCCGGTGTGAAAGACGTTGCTCTCGAGCGAGCCGTGCCAGCCGTCTTTGGCCTTAGGGACGGCGAGCCGCGCCGCCAGGATACCGCCCGTGCCGCGACCGTAGCGCACCGCGTAGCCGCCAGGCAGAAAGTCGATGCCGGCGAGCACGTCGGTGTTGAGCACCGAATAGAGGCCGCCAAAGTGGTAGAGCAGGGGGACTTTTAGCCCCTCCATCATGACCTGGGTGTCCTGGGGCGCCGAGCCGCGCACGACCAACACGCCGCCGATGGCGCGCGACACTCCGGGCAGGTTTTGCACGACCTTGAAGGCGTCGCCGTAGACACCGGGCACCTTCTGGATCTCTTCCATCGACAGCGAGCGACGCGTCATCTCACCGGGCGCAGGCGGCGCCTCGGCGGTGGCGCGATAGATGACGTAGCTGCGCCTCTGCGGCCGCAAAACCACCGTGGTTGTCTGACCGTCGACGATCGTCACCTGCCGGCGCACCGCCTTGTGGTCGGCCCCGGGCAAGTAAAGGGCGTGGCGCCCGGCCGGCAGGAGGCCGAAGCGAAAGCGGCCATCGGCCTCGGAGATCGCCTCGCGTTTGAGCTTGGGCAGAAAGATCACCGCGCCCGGCACAGGGTTGCCGGTGCCGCGCTCGAGCAGCCGGCCGCTCAGCGAGGAGAAGCCCGCAGGCGCGCGCTCGAGTGGGCGGCGACCGTAGCGGCCCAGGCCGCGCGAGCGGCTGCGGCGATCGAGGCGCATCTCGGGGGCGAAGCGATAGCGGAAGCGGATCGCCACGGCCGCGGGCTTTCCGCCGACAGAAGCGGGCGAAAAGCGCAGCTGCGCGGCGGCGGCTGTGGCTGCGGCGTCGAACTCAGGGCCAGCGGAGGTGACGACGGTGATCTTGCCAACCGCGCCATCGACGCCGACCACCACCTGCAGCACCACCGTGCCGCGCAGCCCGTGGCGCAGCAGCGCGGGCGGGTAGGTCGGCGGGACGTACTTCTGCAGCTTTGGCGGCGTGATCGTCGGACCCGCGGCTTTGGCGGCGGTCGCTGTGGCCGTGGCCGCCTGGGTCGCCGCAGCGCCGGTCGTCGCCGATAGCGAGGTCGTGAGCAGCACCGCAGAGACGAGGAGGACAGACAAACGCATGACGGCAGCATTGTGGCTGGTTTCAGCCACGGCAAGGGGGGCACATGTAAAGAAAGGTCCCGACGACGTGTGGTGGGCACGGCGCACGAGATGTGCGGTGCGAGCCTTTAGTCTAGCATCGGCGCCGCTGGCCGCCTGGTGGCCGCCGAATCGCAGTTCGTTATGTGCCTTTGCCCGGAGATCGACATGGACCCCGCCGACCCAGCAAACCCGCTCGCCCCGCGCGCTCCGACCCACAACGCCGTTGATTTCGACGCGCTCTGGACCTTGGGCGCCGCGCTGATGGCGGACGGCCCTGTCGTGACTGCAGAGGAGGTCGACGAGGTCGCCGAGGACCATGGGGTGCCGCGCGCCCACGCCTGGATGGCGCTGAGCTATGCGCCAAACGTGCAGGTTGAGCGCACCGCTGACATCGCCGTCGCGGTCTGCTGCGCTCGCTGCCAGCTTTGGGGAGCTGGGGATCTCGTCGCAGATCTGCTGGCACTGCGGGACGCGCGCACCGCTGCCGGCCGCCTCTCGTTTGATCTGGTGCCTCGCGGCTGTCTGAATCGGTGCAGCGACGCGCCGGTCGCCACCGGCGTGCTCGACGACGGCGTCGTCGGCTTCGTGAACGCGACCGCGGCGCAGGTCACTGAGCTGCTGGACGCTGTTGAGGCTGAGGCGGCCGACGCCTGACCGCGATCGAGGACGGTGAGCGCGGAGGCCGGCTACTGCGGTTCCGGCCACGTCGCAAAACGCGCCACGCGCGCCTCTGTCGGTGGGTGGGAGGCGAGGTAACGGAGCGCACCGTCGGCTGACGTCTTCTCCGGGTCTGTCCCGGTCGTCACTGGCGACCTATCCGGCCCGCCCGCGCTCGCCTGCAACCGTCGCATGATCACGGCGAAGTGGCGCGGTGAGATTCCCGCGTGAACCAGCGTCTCCAGGGCGAAGTCGTCGGCCTGGATCTCGTGGGCCTGCGAGAATTGGGCCTGCGCCAACGCCGCTGGCATCCCGGCCGCGACGTTGCCGAGCTCCGTCGCGTCTCCCAGCACCACGGCCACCAACACGCTGAGCGCCGCGCCTTCCAGCGCCATCCGCACGCCATGGCGGTGGTGCACGTGGCCAATCTCGTGCGCGAGCACGGCGAACAGCTGCCTGTCGTCGGTGGCGAGCGCGACGAGCTCGTCGGTCAGCAACACGGTGCCGTCGGGCAGGGCGAACGCGTTGGGCCCCACGCCACGGCGGAAATGCAGCGTTAGCGGCAGCGCGTCGTAGGGCGCCGCCAGCGTAAGAAAGCCGGCGCGCAGCTCGTCTTTGCGGGCTGTTTGCAGCCGTGACGGCTTGAGCACCGTCGTGTCCAGCACGCGCAGCGTCCCTGCGCCGACCTTGTGCGCCAAGTCGTCGGGCATGGCGATCGCGACCTGCTCCGCGGCCCAGGGCACCCCCCAACGCAGCCCGGCGAGGCCGCCCAGCATCACCAGCGCGCCCAGCGTCAGCGCGATCGGCCAGGCCGACTCCAGCCGCGCCAGCGCTCTGCCCTTCCAGCCTCGGCCCAGGGCGTGTTCCAGGGCCGCGAGCGCTTGCAGGTCCCGCGATTCGCCCCGCCCGCTGCCGCCGAAGTGAAACGTGCGCGCCGTGTCGCCCAGCGGCGGCGCGATGTGCAGCCGCGCTGGGCAGACGGCTTCCGGGTCGAGCAGCTGACCGTTCTCGTCGCGCAGCGTGAGGTAGTGGTTGGCGTCGAGCGCCAGCGTCGCCGCGACGCCTTCGCTGCGCTGGCCGTCAAACCACACCACCGCGACCTGCGTCGTGTGCGCCGCGGCGTCGTGGCGTGGCTGACGTGGTCGGTGGTCGGTGGGCATGGCCGGCTAGAATCCCAGGTCTAGGTCGAGCTCGCCCAGGTCCATCGCCGCGTCACCGAGCGCGTTGACGTGGTCTGCGCCCTCGCCAGCGTCCACGACCAGCGGTCCATGCGCCACCAACGTCAGCCGCGACAGGCGGTAGGCCGTCAGGCGGACCTTGGCCCAGGGCCAGGCGAGCCCCAGCGACAATACCAGCGCCACCAGGTTGCCGAGGTACACACGCAGCAGCTCAGCGAAGCGCTGCTCGGAGCGGACGGTGTGCGGGCCGACGCTCATGCCGCCGAAAAATAGGTTGGCCATGCGCGCCTTGAAAAAAGCGCTCGGGACCGTGAGCGCAGCGTAGAAGAGGGGCAACCCGATGATGGAGGCCATGGAGACTATCTGATCCATCGTCGCCGGGTCGTTCGCCTTTGTGCCTAGTATCGTCGGCAGCAGCTGACCGAGCGTGGCAATGCAGAGGATCCCGACAAAAAACAACGCGTAGACCGCCATCATCATCGGCACCATGTAGATGTAGAGCGTAACGATCTCGCCCGGCTGGGTTCGCCACGAAAAGGGCTGGTCGCCGAATCGGTGGTTGCTGGCGATGAAGTCCGCCCACATCCACTGCGTGTACGGCACGGCGAAACCGCAGGTGACCAGGGTCAACCCAACCATCTTGGCATAGAGCTGGTAGGCCACGGATATGGGCGCGTCGAAGCGAAAGCGGACGTTGCGCCACGCCGACTGTCGGGCGTTAAAGCGCAGCGCCGCGACGAGCAGGGCGGGGCTGGCGACCATGAACAGGGCTACACCGACCAAGTAGAGGACCGGGTCGAACGCTTGCAGCGCGACCAGGCAGCCGAGCAGCAGCACCAACACGACGCGACCCTTGAGGATCTGAATCGGGTCGGCCAGGTACTCAAACCCCGTGCCGTCGACCTGGGTGTGGCGATAGAAGTACTGCCGCGTCCGCTTCTTGGCCCACGCCGAGTAGACCCCGAGCGTGAGCAGGGAGAGCACGACGTTGACGATCCAAATGCGAAAGTACTCGCCGGCCTCGCCTGTGAACACGAAGGGCACGTCGCGTTGGATCGGCGTGATGGCCGGTGATTCGAACTCAGCGCTCACAGTGCACCTTCCTGCCGCTGTGGACGATGGTCGCCCTCTTCACTTCACAGGTTCGCCAGCCAGGGTACGTGGCGGCCGCCGCGGCGTCAGTAGGTGTCTCCAGGTTTCATCCGCTCGGCGACCGCGCTACACTGCGGCCATGAAAAATCTGCACCATCGTCGCCTTTTCGCCCAGATTCTCAGCCTCGCCGCCACCCTCACGTTCGCCGGCTGTGGCAGCGACGCGGACACGAAGCCCACCGCCGCCGCCGACACCACGCAGGCGAGTGACGCCGCGGCGGACACGGCGACCACGTCCGACGCCGCAACGGACGCCGCCGGAGCCGCCGATGCGGGCGTGCAGCCGTGCCCCGCCAACACCTGCGCCATCGCCCTCGCCGGAGGGGTGACGTGCGCGGTCGCCGGCGCTGGACCCGACGCGTGTCGCCGCTGCGAGCCCGCGAAATCAACCTCATCGTGGACCTCGCAGCCCAAGGCACCCTGCGACGACGGCGACGCGTGCACCACCGGCGACGCCTGCGACCTCAAGGACGTCTGCGCTGGCACCAAGATGAGCTGCGATGACGGCAAGCCTTGCACCGCAGACAGCTGCAAGGCCGGCGTCTGCGGCCACGACTTCACCTCGGCGGGGTGCGACGACGGCGACCCCTGCACCGGCGATGGCACCTGCGTGACGGGCGTCTGCAAGTCCGGATTGCCAAAGTTCTGCACCGACAACGACCCCTGCACCGCCGACACGTGTGTGGTCAGCACGGGCGCCTGCACGAGCGCGCTCGACCCGAACGCGTGCGACGACGCCAACAGCTGCACCACCGACAGCTGCGACAGCAAGAAGGGGTGTGACCACGTCACCCTCACCAAGGGCGCGACCTGCAGCGACACCGACGCGTGCACCCACGGCGAGACGTGCACCGCCACCGGCAGCTGCGCGAGCGGCACACCGTCGCAGTGCGATGATGCGAACCCGTGCACGACGGACAGCTGCGACAAGCAGCTCGGCTGCGTCAACCAGTTCAACAGCGCCAGCTGCACCGATGGCGAGGCGTGCACCACCGGCGACGCGTGCTCGGGAGGCATCTGCCTCGGCCAGAAGACGGCGACGTGTGCGGCCTGCAAAAAGACCTTCGGCGCGACCTCAGCGCAGCTTACGCAATTTGAGATCGGCGCGGACGGCGAGGCGACCAACGGCCTGGACGTGGATGGCGATCCAAAGACCTGCGCGCCGGCGGGCAAGTGCAGCGGCGGGGTCGACAACGCGTTCGCGAGCTTGGCGTTTGTGCTCAACCCCGCCCTCGCCAGCGCCGTGAAGTCCGGAGCGTTGCGCTTTGTCGCCGATTTTGACGGGTTCACCGGGCCCAACGTCTTCTTCAAGCTGCACCTGTACTACGCGGTGCTGAGCCCAAGCTCGGTGGCGAAGAGCTGCCAGCCGCAGAGTCAGCCCTGTGGCTGGTTGGTGAGTCAGCAGGCGTTCACGGCCAAGTGTGAGCCGCGGGTCACCTTCAACGACGCAAAGCTGGTGGGCACCACCCTGACTGCCGGCGGACCGGGGACGGTGTTTGCCATGGAGGTGAGCCTGGCCGGCGGCGACGCGACCTTCCTGGTGAAGGGCGCGCGGCTCGAGGGCACGCTCACGCTGGCGGCGGACGGCAAAACGGTGACGAAATTTTCGGGCGTGATCGGCGGTTCCATGACCGAGAAGGCCATCTTGAGCACCTTCGCTGGTCTACCCGACGACGCCTTCAAACCGCTCACCAAGGCCGGCGCGATGGCGCTAGTGAAGACGTTGCTGGTGCTAGACGTGGACGCAGACGGCGACGGAAAGCCGGAATCGACGAGCGTTGGCCTGAAGATCGACGCGCTGGGCGCGACCCTTGAGGGGCTGTCACCGCAATAGCGCCCCGCCGCCGTGGTGTGATCTCGGCTCGCGTAGAGGCTGCCGCTGGGCTGGGCGCGATGACGGAACCGGCGCGACCGCCGCAATCAGGACTGCACACGCCGGCTTGACCGGAGCCCGTCACCAACAGAGACTCCCGTCCCTTTGCCAGGAACGTCCATGATTCGCACGCTTGAAGCGCCCCCTCATTCGAATCGCCCGCCGGCTCGGTCCTCGTCGCGCTCGCGGTCCTCGTCGCTGCTGGTGTCATCGCCTGGCGCGTTGACCGTCGCGCTGACGGTGGCGCTGCTGCTGGTCGCCTGTGGCAAGCCTGAGCGGCCTCACCCGAAAGGCCCCGGGATCACCGAAGCGATCAAGGCCAAACACGTCGAAGAGGTGCCCAAGCCGAAGGTCGTCGCTGGCGAGTCGGCGTTGACGGAGGAGCAGCGCGCGATTCCATTGGCGACCATCGGCAAGCGGGTGATCACCCTCGGCGATCTGGAGGCGCGGCTGGCCTTGGAACCCGAGGCGATCCGGGCGCAGTACCACACGTTGGCCAAGCGCAAAGAGTTCCTGCTGAAGTGGGTGCAGTTTGAGGTGATGGCCGAAGAGGCGCGCCGGCAGGGGCTCGACAAAGACCCCGTCGTCCTCGACGCCGCCAAACAGCAGATGGTGCGCCGCCTGGTGCAGGAGTCGGTGCTGGGGACGATCTCTGCCGCGAGCATCACAGACGCCGAGATCAAGGCCTACTACGACAACAACCAGCGCCTGTATCACAAGCCGCTGCAGGTCGAAGTGCGCCACATCTTGCTGCGCGACGAGAAGCGGGCGCACCAGATTCACGCCGAGCTGAAGGCGGGCTCGCAGGGCTCGCCGGCGAAGCTGTCGTCGCTGTGGCAGGACTACGTCAAAAGGGTCAGCGAAGACAAAGCCTCGATTCCGTTTCTCGGGACGCTCGGTCTGGTCAGCGCGACGCCGCCGGTCGGTGCGACGCCAGCGGAGTTAGCGCGCCTCAACTCGATCCCTCAGAATCTGCGGGATGCCGCGCTCACGCTCGAGACCTACGCCCTCAGCGAGGTGCTGCAGAGCCCCCGCGGCTATCACGTGATGTATGCGGTGTCGCGCAGCCCGGCGGTCGACAAGCCGCTGGCGCTCGTCAGCGCCTCGATCAAGCAGCGCCTGCTGAAGCGTAAGCGAGACCTGGGCCGCGCGGCGCTCATCGATAAGCTGATGACCGACGTGAAGACCGAGTACGACGACGACGCCATCCGGTTGCTGCCGCTGCCAACGCAGCGCCGCCGCAAGCCCGCGAAGGGTGATCTGCAGCAGAAACCGGGAGGAGCTCACCATGGCCACTCGCATTAGCGCCAGCGTCGTTAGGGCCGCCGTCGCCAGCGCCGTCGTGGTCAGCACGATGGCCATGAGCAGCGCCGCCATCGCCGCTGAGCCCGCCCGCAAGGCGACGCTGCCCAAGGGCTACCAGCAGGTCGACGGCATCGCAGCGGTGGTCGGTCGCAAGATCATCACGGTGAGCCAGCTGGTGCGCGCACAGGCCCAAAACTCGGCGAGTCAGAAGCTGGTGCCAACGCGCAGCGCTGTGCGGCCGCGAAATCGCCGCGAGATGCTGCGACAGGTGCTCGACACCCTCATCGACAACCTCCTGGTGACCAAAGCCGCGACCAGCCTGGGGTTGACGGTGCCCGACACGGAGATCGACGCGCACCTGCAAAAGCTGCGCGACCGCAACCTGTGGGACATGGACGAGCTCCGCCAGAACGTCCGGAAAATGGGGTTCGCCGACATTCGTGCGTACCGCGAGAACGTGCGCGCCGAGAAGCTGCGGGTGAACATGATCCGCACCAAGTTGGGCGCGCGGCTGCGTATTGCTGAGGCGGAGATCAAGCGGGTGTTGGACCTTGAATACAAGGGTGGCACGCAGGAGGAGGAGCTGCACTCGCGGCATATCCTCATCAAGGTCGCCCAGGATGCGTCGCCGGTGGTGCTCAATCGTCTGCGAGACAAGGCGTGGATGGTGCACGATCTCGTCATCGCCAAGAAGAAGACGTTTGTGGACGCGGCCGAAGCGTTCAGCGACGACGAGGGCACCGAATACGGCGGAGATCTGGGCTGGATGCGCCGCTGGATGCTCGATCAGACCTTCGCCGCCGCGTTGTGGAAGCTGAAGAAGGGCGGCATCAGCAAGGTCGTGCAGACGCCGTTTGGCTTTCACATCATCCAGCTCGTTGAGCGACGGACGGTGCAGGCGAAGAGCAAGAAGATCTTGGAGCAGATGGTGCGTGCCCAGCTGATGGAGACCCAGTTCGTCAAGCTCTACGAGCAGTGGATCGCCGAGCTGCGGGCCAGCGAGCACGTGGAGATTCGGATCTAGCCTTTCAACACGCCGCTCTTGAGATCTTTGTCCGCCGGCTTGCTGCCAAACCAGATCGACCACACTGCGCTCATGAAGGCGCGGCCCCTGAACGTGGCCTTGTTGCGCTTGTTGAAGCTCAGGGTGATGCCCGTGGCCGGCGTGTAGGAGAAGCGAATGTCGGCCTTGTTCGTCAGCTTCGGCGGCATCGAGCGCTTGAGTTTGTCGACCAGCGGCGCGATCTGCTTGCGGGTGGCTTCGGGTACGTTGTCGCGGATTCCGTCGTCGATCCCCTCTCGCATTTTGTCGCCGTCGATGCCACGCAGCATGTGTAGCCACAGCACTTTGGGCTCGTTGGAGCTGATCAGATGTTTAGCGCTGCGCTTGTTGGTCTTCTGGTAGACGCCGATGGCGTACACCTTCACGAACCACTTCGAGCGCAGGCCGACACCGACGAGCTCAAGCGTCTCGCCGCCCTCCGTGATGGTGGCGGGGTAGGTGTAGCCGGCGATGGTCTTCGCGGCCGCGTGCCCTTGGTTTGGCGTCGCGAGCAGCCCGGCGGCCAGCAGCAACGCGGTTGCGAGCGCACCGAATCGGTGGGTTGACTGGATCATTGCGGTCCTCCTGTGGCGGCTGAAACACGATCAGCCTGGACTCATTTACGGCCTCGACACGCGACCAGCCCGGCCCTGATGCTCGATCGAACTAGCCCGAGCGACGCGACTGCTGCGGTCCCGGCTCAAGGGCGAAGTGGCAGTCCGAGTGTGCCCCAGCTTGTACGAGTCGCCTAGGGTCACGATTCGATGTTTGAACATCGCGCGGCGCCGTCGCCTGTCTGGCTGTCACTGCGCGCCGTTGTATCCGCGCTGGCGCGGTGGCGGCCCGCCCGTGTACCGTGCCGCGCATGAGTGATCGTCCCGACATGCCCCGGCCTCCAGACCCACGCGACCCAGCTGCTGTGTCGGCTGCCGCCGCCGACCGCCTCGTCGCGTCACGACCGCGCCCCGCGGTTCCGGCGCGAGAACGCCGATTTATCGGCCGTGCAGTCGCTGACGTGCACGCGCCACGTCGCGATGTGCCGCTGCGCGCGCCCGTCGACGGGATCCGCCGGCTCGTCGATTGGCTCACGCCGAGCTTCTACATCGATCTGGGCCGGCCCTGTAATTCGGCGTGCCTGTACTGCGCGGTGCCGCCCCACGAAGACGCGCAAGGCTTCACCCCGATGACGGAGGTGCCGGACATCATCGCCGCTGGGCAGCAGGTGGGTTGCGATCGCGCCATCCTCATCGGCGGCGAGCCGACGATCCATCCCCATCTCGGTGATGTCCTCGCGATGCTGCGTGACGCCGGCTTGCCCAACGACCACATCGTCATGACCAACGGGCTGCGTCTAGCCAAAGCGGGCTTCGCCGACGCGCTGGTGGCGGCCGGAGTCGGCACTTACCACGTCTCGATCGACACCGCTGATCCGGCGGTCTACGACGACCTCTCCCGCTCCGTCGGCCGCCATGGCGTGCAGGCCCTCGGCTTCGAAGCGGCGTTGCGCAGCGGCGCCAACGTCTACGTCTACACCGCGGTGACGGCGCTCAACGCCCCTGGCCTCCCCGCCCTCGCCGCCTGGATCGCCGCGCGTGCCGCGGCCGTCGGCTGCCCGGCGCCGCCTTGGGTGTTGGCGGTCATCAAGCCGATCGGCGACGGATTGCGCCACGCCGACCGCCTGCTGATGGCGCCCGAGGACGCGGTCGCCGCGGTGCGCGCCGGGCTCCTCGCGGCCCAGGCCTGCGGTGTGCCCGTCGGGTTTCGCAACATCCAGGCGTGTTTGGCCCCAGATCTGGTGCGGTTCAACGTCGACTATTATCTCGACGACTTCAGCGTCGATGTGCGCAGCGGCGAGCGCGTGTCGTACTCCCACGAGGAGTACTGGCGCAAACCCTCCGACGCCTGCGGGCGCTGTGGTCACGAGGCGCTCTGCACCGGGATCTACGGCGAGATGGCGGAGCGGTACGGTCGGGCCGCCTACGTGCCCATCGGTCGCGTCGGGTTGCGCTAAAAGGCCGTACAACCAGCCTTCAAGCCGCCGCCCGACGTCGTCTGAGCAGCAGCCCAGCCATCAGCGCGATCGCCAAGGCCATCGGCGCCGAGCCATCTGCGGGCAGACCGCTGCGTTGCGCGCTGCAGCCGGAATCCGGCGTCGGCGCAAAGCTCGTCGTCGGCGCCAACCCCGTGTCCGCTGCATCTTGGCCGGTCACGCCGTCCAACGCAGCACCACCGCCGTCTTGCGGCGCCCCGGCGTTGCCATCGGGGGCTGCGATGTCCGCCTGCGGCCGGCCGCTGACGTCCGCGAACCTCGCGCCGCCAACATCCGATGTCGCATCGACCGCCTTCGCTGCATCGGGCTGGGTGGTGTCTGGCTCGCCAGCGTCGTTGTTGTTTTCGGAGTCGAACTTCAGGCTCGCGTCAGCTGCGGCGCCGTCTGAAGGTCCAGGTCCACTGTCCG
>CALENB010000416.1 GCA_937910235.1 uncultured Myxococcales bacterium
CGGCACCACCACCGAGCCCGCGCGAATTTGGTCGAGATAGGCCACGACGCCCTCGCCAGCGTTGTCATGCTCGACCACGACGCCGATGGTTTTGACCGCGCCACAGCCGCCAGCCAGCTCGTCGAGCCGCACGCTGACCCGCTTCTTCCAGTCGGCGTGTCCCTCTGCCACGGCCGCCGCCAGCTCGGCGTCGTCGTCGTACGCGCTAGGCGGCAAGGGTGGCGCTACAACGTGCAGGAGGTGCAGTTCAGCGCCGACGAGCGCGGCGAAGTCTGTGGCGGTCTTGAGCCCTGCGGCCGTCTCAGAGTCCAGAACGACGGGGTGCACGACGGGTCCGAAGCCGAGCCAGGGCTGCGGATCGAACATGCCGTTGACGATGAGCACCGGCACGTCACGGTCTCGAATCACCCGCGCGGTGGCCGAGTTTGAGACCCGACGCAGCAGCGAGTGGTGGCCTTCCGTCGGCATGATGACTAGATCTGCATCGTGGCGGGCATAGACCTCATGCACCACCGAGAAAGGCGAGCCGATCACGAGCTCCGTCTCGACGTCGAGCCCCTTCGCACGCAAACGATCCGCCTGCGCCTTGAGCGGCCCCGACGCGGCACGCTTGGCCCGAATGTCGATCTGCTCACACACAAACGCATCCAGAAACGTCTGCTCCGACGAACCCTCGATCGTGTGGACCAAGATCACCTTCGCGTCACCCAGCGCCTTCGCGAGCTTCGTCAGCGGGGCGAAAGCACGTCGGCTCGCAGGACCGAGGTCAGTCATCATCAACAGCCGTTTGAGCATGGGACCCTCCGGTCTGCACGCTGATGCGGTGCAGTTATCCAATTTCCGGCGGAGTATCGACCTGATTGAGCAAATGGGCAAACGCGCAAGAACGCAAAGATACGACTGGCGGTGCGAGAGGTTCGGTCACTCCGGCGGTGGGACTAGCGGAACCGGCTGGTGGCGCGGCGGGTCGCTGGACAACGTTCGCCGCAAGTGCGACTGCAGAGGCGCTTCGCTCGGCGACGATGGGCTGTGAAGACCTCGCGCCGCGAAGAGATGAGCTGCAGGGCGAGCCTGCGAGGAGGCGGCATGGAGAAGCGTGAGGTGCGAGGCAAGGTCGTTGTGATCACAGGTGGCGGCGGCGGTATCGGCGCGGCGCTCGGCGGCGTGTGGGCCGCCGCCGGCGCCAAGGTCGCGCTGTTGGATCTCGATCTCGCCGCTGCGGAGACGGCCGCGGCGCTCATCGGTGCCGCGGGTCACCAAGCCATGGCCGCGCGATGCGATGTGTGCGACGCACACTCCAGAGAGGCTGCGATCTCGGCGGTTCAGGCGCGTTGGGGCGGCGTGGACGTGCTGATCAACAACGCTGGAATCACGCACCGCAGCTTGTTCGCGGAGACCGATGACGCGGTGCTGAGACAGGTGATGGACGTCAACCTCTTCGGCGCAATCGGGTGCACGCGCGCGGTGTGGCGCGATCTCATTGAACGCCGCGGTCAGATCATCGCGATCTCGTCGGTCGCCGGGTTCGCGCCGCTGCTTGGCCGAACGGCCTACGCGGCGAGCAAACACGCGATGGCGGGGTTCTTCTCGACCCTGCGCACCGAGCTGGCGCCGCATGGCGTCTCCGTGTTGGTGGTCTATCCGGCGTTCACCGACACCGGCCTCGACAAGGCGGCGCTCGACGCCAGCGGCAACGCGACGAACAGCGCGCGTCGGCCGGTCGGCAAACAGATGACCCCCGAGTTCGTGGCCGAGGCGATCTTGCGCGCGGCGCAGTCCGACCGCCGCGAGCTGCTCTTGAGTCCAGTCGCCAAGGCCTCGCGATGGCTCTGGCAGCTGACGCCGCGGCTCTATGAGCGCTTGATGGTGCGCAGCCAGCACGGCGAGTTCGACGGGTAGCGCGTGAAGATAACTGCCGATGCTGGTAGACCCCTGGCAAGGGGTTCGACGCGCCGGCTAGGTTGTCCGCGGGTGCTCTGGTAGGGTCCCGATTCTCGCCAGAGCGGAGCAGGTTGATGCGTGAGTGCCCGACATGTGGAGCGTTGACGATCGAGGCGTACTGCCCTGTCGACGGCGCGCGGACGATCGGGATGGCGGCGCCGCCGCGCCCCGATGAGGTGGCGGCCGGCGACCCCCCGGTCGATCTGCCCCGAGCGTGGGATGCGCCAGCGCCCCGCCGCCGGATCAGCGGCGGCCACCCGACGCTGTTCTTTAAGAGTACGCAGGACATCGCCGTGGGAGCTGCCGAAGTGCCCGAGCAGCGCGGCCCACACGCCGGGATGGCGTCCTACGGTCATCGCATCCCGCCAACCACCGAGCCGCACAACCATCGCGTGGTGAACGCCGCCGTACGATCGATCGCGCCACCGGCCGCGGCGGCCCCAACGTGGCCGCCCGCCCCCCCTGCTCGACCCGACCGCGCACAAGCCCCGGCCCAGCCGAACCAGCCAGCAGCACCAGTCCCAAGGGCCGGCGACGATCCGCGCCACGCGCTCAGCGAGCTGCCATGGTTGAAGGCGCCGTCGTCCGCCGATCCAGGCCTCGGAGCTGGGCCGCGCGCGCCAGGCCCGTTCCCCGCCGACCAGCCCAGACCCGCCGCCGGGCATCGCGCTGCGTCGCGCATGTCTGGCGGCTGGGGCGACGATCTCTTTGGCGGAGTGGGCAAGATCGAGTCCCCCGCTGTGCCGGCCGGGCCGCGCGTGGTCACCTCCGAGCAACGGCCGCATCCGATTCCGACGGCCCCAGCGCGGCCCCCGCAGGCGGTGGAGAGCGACCCGCTCGACGAGCCGCGCGATACACGCGGCCTCATCGCGACGCTGTTGGTGCTCGCCTTGGTCGGAGGTGCGTTTTTTTTCGGCGGGCAGTTCGCCTGGGAGAAGCTGCAGAAGCATCCGACTCGACAGACGAAGCTCACCCCGCCGCCCGCGGTTGTGCCGCCGCCACCGATCGCCAGAGATCAGCGTGGCATGGATGAAGACGACGACGCGGCGCTCGAGGAGCGGCCCCTGCTGGTCTACCAAGCGACGCTGGGGCCTAAGGATCACCTCGATACGCGCGGCCAGCCGCTGGAGCACGCGTGGCAGGTCGTGGTCCAGGACCGGCTGCGGGTCCACCTCGGCGAGGGCGACGCGGGCGACACCAAAGACACTCGGTTCGCCTCGAAGCAGGGCCGCGCCGAGCTCTCGCGGTTGCTGCGGATCCGTCGACTGCCTGACCGTGTGCGCGCCGCGATCCACCACGGCACGCCGCGGGTCGAGGTGACGATCTGGCCCGAGCAGGCGACGGTGCGACTGCTGAGACCGTAGCCCCCCAATCAGACGACGTCGTACAGTCGGCCCATGCGCGCGACGACGTGGACGACGCAGCTCCAAGGCTGATTCTGCGGCACTTTCGGGCGCCACGCCGACTGGGGTGACGGCGGCGGGCGAACAGGGTCATCGCCGGGCCGGCGGTTGTCGATTGCCGTAGCGCGCTGCTACGGTCGCGGCTTCCAACGTTCGCCATCCCTTCTGTGACGCCCTGGAGGCTGCCATGTCCGACGCGAATTTTGTTTGGTTTGATCTCATGACCACCGACCCCGAAGGCGCGAAGGCCTTCTATACCGAGGTCGCTGGCTGGGGTCTCGAGAGCTGGGACGCCGACCCCGACTACGCGATGTGGACGGTGGACGGCAAAGCGATCGGCGGTGTGCGCCAGCTACCTGAGGCGACCCAGGCCGCCGGTGTGCCGCCGAACTGGCTCGGCTACGTCACCGTCCCCGACTCCGAGGCCACCGCACGGCAGATCACCGCGCTCGGCGGCACCGTGTTGATGACAATGAACGTCCCCCCCGTCGGCGCCTGGGCCGTGTTTTCGGACCCACAGGGCGCGGTCGTGGCCGCCTTCACACCGGCCGGCGAGGCGTCAGCCGACACAAAGACGGCTGGACACTTCAGCTGGCACGAGCTGATGACCACCGACTACAAGACCGCCTGGGAGTTCTACAAGGCCGTGTTTGGCTGGCAGATCACCGACCGACATGGACATGGGCCCGGAGATGGGCGTGTATCGCATGTACGGCAACAACCCGGAGAACACCCTCGGTGGGATGATGACCTGGACCCAAAGCCCGCCGGCGTGGCTGTACTACATCCATGTCAACGATCTCGACGCCGCCCTGGCGACGGTGAAGCGGCTGGGAGGCAGCGTGGTGAATGGTCCCATGGAGGTGCCCGGCGGCGATCGTGTGGCCCAGTGCCAGGATCCCCAAGGCGGCTTCTTCGCGCTGCACAGCAACTAGCCTCTGACGAGCGGGTTGAGCTGGGTGGGGCGCACGTCGGCCGCCCAGCTCAGCTCGGCTCAGCTCAGCAGCGGCCGCAAGGCGTCGACGAGCGGCTCGATGGCGTCGGGATTCGTGTAGACCTGTGCGGACACGCGCAGCAGGTCGCCGCCACACGGCCCCTTCATCACCGGCACCTCGATGGCGTGCTGGTGCCAGAGCAGATCTTGCAGCGGGTGAATGTAGGGCGACGTCGACGCCGGCAGCGACGCCGTGATGGCCGGCAGACGCACACACGCCATGGCGCCAAGGGCCGTGTCGGCGGTGATGGGTTCGGCCCGTAAACCGCGCACAAGCGCATCCTGCCAGTGCACGGCGACCTCGTGATTGCGGGCTTGTAGCGCTGCGAGCCCACCTGGAAGCAACCCGCTGAGCGTGGCGATAGCGGCTGGTGCGCAGAACGCTGGGCTCGGATCGGTGGTGCCGGTCCAATCGAAGCAGGTGTGAAACGCCGCGTGTGCGTCCACCTCGGCGTTGTGGCCGTGGCTGGTGACCAGGGGCCGGGTCTGGGCGCGCCAGTCTTCCCGCACCCACAAAAACGCCGCGCTCTTTGGGCCGCAGAGCCATTTGTGCAGATTGCCGGTGTAGAAGGCGACGTCGAGGTCCAGCACATCGACGTCCACCTGACCCGGTGCGTGGGCGCCGTCGATGATGACCTCCACACCTTGAGCGGCGAGGGCCGCCACGAGCGGCGCGACCGGCATGACCGCCGCGGTCGCGCTGGTAATGTGATCGATCAGCGCAAATCGGGTGCGTGGCGTCACCGCGCCGAGCACGGCGTCGATGATGCCCTGCGCCGTCAGCAGCCGCGGCAGGGTGACGACGTCGACCTCCGCGCCAGCGCGCGCGCTCGTCACCGCCAGCGCGTTGCGACAAGCGTTGTAGGCGTGGTCGGTTGTCAGCAGCCGGTCGCCGCTGCGAAGGGGCAGGACCGACAACGCGGTGTTCACCCCCGTCGTGGCGTTGTCGACAAAAACGAGCCCTTCCGGGTCTGCGCCAACCAGGGCAGCCACGGCCTCCCTCGCGCGGCTGAGCAGCGCTGGCGCCTCGCGCAGAAAGAAGCGCACCGGCTCGGCCTCCATCTGGTCGCGAAGCCGCCGCTGCGCCTGCAGAACGGCCGTCGGACAGGCGCCAAACGACCCGTGATTCAGAAAGAGCACGGCGGGGTCCAGGCCCCAGTGTGCGGCCATCGGGCTGTAAAACCGGGCGTATTGCGCGGCCTCGAGGGCTGTGGTCGGCATGGTCTGTTCTCTCCTGCGGGGCGATTGTTGGGTGTCTAGCTAGCCAGCTGGTACGGCGCGCCAGTGGATCTCAGCGCGCACGGCGGCGACGATATCGTCCACGTGGGTGCCGTGGAGCCGGTCGATGGCGTCGAGGTGGCCGGCTTCGCTGTTGCGCCGCGGCGCTAGGATGCGGTAGCTGCCCAGGCGTTGCAGCGCGCCAGGCACCCATTCGCAGACGCTGGGGTGATGATCGCCGACGATCACCAACGGCGCGTTGACCTGCACGTCCGCAAACAGCTCGTGAAGCCGGTACGTGGCCCCGGAGTCGGCCCAAGCGGTCGGGTCGTTGTTCCACGCATCCCAGCCACGCCACAGCCGCTCGTAGCTCGTGACGTTGAGGATGCGCACGCCGACGCCATCTTCGCTGGCCAGGATCGCCGCCGCCTCGCGCGTTTGCCGCAACATACGCCCAGACGCCATCAGCACGACGCTGCCACGCCCTTGTGCCGGCTTGTAGGCATCCGCGCCGACGAGCCAGTACGCGCCGCTGATCGCCTGCCGTTCGTGGTCGTCGGGCAACGCCACCGGCTGCGCCATCGGTTGGGTCGAGAGACGCAGGTAGATCGCCTCGCCATCGTCCGCCCAGAGCTGCCCCAGCGCCCAGCGGTAGATCGCCAGCACGTCCGCGGCGAAACCGGGCTCAAAGGCCAGGATTCCGGGCAGATCCATGATCATCCTCGGCGTCTGCACGCTCTGATGGGTGCCGGTCTCGCGCGATAGCCCGGTGCCGCTGGGCACGCCGACCGCGATGAAGCGCCCGTCGGAGTAGGCCGCATAGTCGAGTTGGTTGAAGCCGCGCTCGAAGAACTTGTCGTACACCGTGACGATCGGCAGCAGCGGCCACTTGCCTTCGACGCGTTTCTTGCGCCGCCCAAACGCATACGCCCACAGCATCGCGTTGCCTTCTGCGATGCCCATGGCATGAAACTGCCCAGTGGCGCTCGGTCGCCAGTCGAACGCCAGCTCCCGCCCCGCGCGCATGAAATCCAGCGTGTCCGGTAGATCACGCGGCGCGAAGACGCCTGTGGATTTGATGACCGGCCCGAGGTGCGTCGTCTGGCCCACGTCCGGCGCGCCGAAGTGGCACAGCGGCGCGAGTTCAGTGCGCAGCAGCGCCATGTTCAGGCTCTGAAACGCCTCGCCCGTGCTGGTGGTCTCGCGCTTGGCGAGCTTGATCGTGGCCAGGGCCACCACAGGGTCGAGCGGCGGTTCGCGCCCAGCGCCGTCCGCGTTGGCGGTCCCCAGCCCGATGGTGCCGGGGTGGTAGCGGTGATCAGGCTCGGTGAACAACGCCGCGCGCCGGGCCGCCAGCAGTCGCCCGGCGGCGGTGTCGGCGGCCGGTACCGGATAGCGCTCGCCCGCCGGCAGCCCACGGTCGGCGCCCCAAGCGTTGACCTCGTCGGTCGGCAGCAGCATGCCGTGGTTCTCTGGATGCGCCGCGGCGGACGTCTCGTAGCCCTTGATCGTGTGCGCGACGATCACCACCGGCTGGCCCGGATGGGCGGCGGCGGCGCTGAGCGCCTCGCAGATCAGGCCGAGATCATGGCCTCCTGGGTGGGTCATGGCGCGGACGAGGTCGGCGTCATCGACCGTCTGCAGGCACGTCGCGATCGCCGCGCGTTCAGCCACGGTGCGCGGCCACCGCTCGGCGCCGCGCTGCAGCAGTGAGGTGAAGGCGCTCGCGTCGTCGGGGGTCTCACCGAGGAGCAGCTGTCGGAGCGTCGGAGCGTCCAGCCGCGGGATCGGGTGCAGCGTCGCGTCGTCGGCGCGCTCCAGGCAGGTCCGCAGCACACCGCCACCCTCCGCGGCGAACAGGGCGAGCGCGTGGCTGCCCCACCGCAGCTGTTGCACGCGCCAGCCCTGGCTACGGAACTTGGCCTCGACCCAGGCATCGAGCCGACCGCCGAGGTCCGCGGGGCCATCGTCCATGACCCGATCGAGGCTCTGTCGATTCAGATCCACCACCCAGATCAGGTTGTCGAGTCCCCAGCGACCGGCGTCGTACAGCGACTCATCGATCTGGCCTTCGGTCAGCTCACCATCGCCGGAGAGACCGTAGTAGAGGGCATCGACCTGCGGCGCGCCGCGGCTGGCGAGGGCGCGGTTCTGAACCTTGGCGCCGTACGCGTCGTACACGGCCGCGCAGACGCCCAGCGCTTCGGAGGAGGTCGTGTAGTCGACAAAGAGCGGATCTTTGGTCTTGGTTGGATAGGGCTGCGGGCCACCAAACTCGCGCAGCTGATCGAGCCGCGCCGTCGGCATCACGCCGAGCTGGTGCATCAAGTTGTAGAGCGCCGGCGCCGCGTGGGGTTTGACGGCGACGCGGTCCTGCGGCCGTTTGCAGTGCAGGTAGAGCGCGGCGAGCACATCGACCAGACTCATCGACGACGCCTGATGCCCACCAACCTTCGGCTTCTTGCCCCGATTCGCAGGCTTATTGTTAGCGTGGTCGATCATCACCAGCGTGCCTTTGGCCGCGTGGTCGCGAACGCACGTGATGGCCTCGAGCTGCGCCGCACTAGGGAGCGCTAAGATAGGAAGCGCGGGCGGCTGGATAGAGAGCGGCTGGCTGCTGCGCATAGAGTCTCCGGAGCGTGGCTTGGCGATGGCGGCGTCGCCGTGATGCTGCATACCGCAGTCGGTGCCGTGTCGACAGTGGGCCTTGGGCCAGACTGCCCCGATGCGCCCGACCGCCGACTGGCGTAGGATAACCGAAACTCAGCCGTCTCAGAGGCACATCATGTCCCCGATCCCCCGTAAAATCAGCGCCACAGCCGCATCCTGCCATCGCCTGCTCGGGGTCTTGCTGCTGCTGCCGCTCATGGCCTGTGTGGAGCATCCGGCCGACGGGATCGCGCCAGCGCAGCCCGCTGACACAACGGTGGTGCTCGATTTTTTCCACAAGCCGCTGCCCGACATCCCGCTCCCCAACGACCTAGCCACGCGCTACGACGCCAGCAGCGCGACGGGGCTCCGCATCAACGCGTCGATGCTCGCGGCGACCACGTTTGAGCGCCGCACGCGCGAGCTGGTCGACCAGTTGGACGGCTGGGGCTGCTTTTCGCCCATCAGCGTGGGCTTTTCGCAGCAGATCGACCCGCAGTCGGTCATCGACGGCCACCACGGCGACAACTACGCGACGGCCAATGATGTCGTCTACGTCGTCGACGTCACCCCCGGGTCGCCGACGTACGGCCAGACCTCTCCGCTCGACGTGGGCAACGGCAACTTCCCGATCGCGCTCGAGCAGCTCGACAGCTTCTGGGAGGCCGACCCGCGTGGCCAGACCAACTCGCTGCTCTTTGAGGAGGTCGACGAGGACACCAACCACAACGGCAAGCTCGATCCCGGCGAGGACACCGACCTCGATGGCCGCCTCGACAAGCCAAACTACCTGCCCAGCGAGACCCGCCAGCTGACAGAGATGACGCTGGCTGAGCGGGCCGACGCGCTGATGACGTTCTACGAGCGCGAGACCCGCACGCTGATCCTGCGACCGCTGCGACCGCTGCGACAACGCACGACCTACGCCGTCATCGTGACGCGGCGGTTGCTCGACGCCGCTGGCAAGCCGGTCGGATCGCCCTTTCCGAGCATCAACCACACCGCGCAGACCGACGCGCTGACGCCGCTGCTGACCCTATTGGCGACGCACAGCGACACCTTTGGCGGCCTGACGGTGAAGGACATCGCCTTCACGTGGACGTTCACGACCGGCACGATGACGTCAGACCTCATGGCGGTGCGCGACGGGCTGTACGGTCTGGGACCGCAACGCCACCTCGCAAAGGAGTTCCCGGCGAAGCTCTCGAAGCTGCATCGCATGTGGGACGATAAACCCGCCAAGAAGTGGGAGAACCCTTGGCAGCTCAGCTCTGAGTCGTTCTTCGAGCTCAACAAGCTGCTCGATCTCATCAGCACCAAAGGCCAAGTCGGCGCGCGCATGCTGGAGGCCGTGGGCTACGTCGATTTCCACGCCGTCGGCACCTATCTCAGCCCACAGCTGATGCCGCGAAAGGACGCTGACGGCCGCTTTCTCGGCTACAATCAGATGACTTGGCCGATGGACGTGCACAGCAAAAAGGCCACGGCGGTCGGCGAGCGCGTGACGTTCTGGCTGACCGTGCCACGCAAGGAGAGCTCGGCGCGCAAGGACGGCAAACCTGTGCCGGTGGTGGTGATCGGCCACGGCTATACGAGCTCAAAGTTCGAGGTGATGGTCTACCACGCTTGGTTTGCGCGGCACGGCATGGCTTGCATCAGCATCGACAACGCTGGCCACGGCTTGGTGTTCCCCGACAACTACAACGATCTGGTGCCGCTGGTGCTCGCACCCAAAGGCATGCTCGGCGCGGCGCAGGCGGTGCTCGATAACCGCTCGTGGGATCAGGACGCCGACGGCGCAGAGGACTCTGGCGCCGATTTCTGGACGGCCTACACCTTCCACACCCGCGACAACGTGCGGCAGACCACCATCGACTACATGCAGTTGATTCGGGTCGTGCGGGGGTGGGATGGCGTAGCGACTTGGGACATCGACATCAACGGCAACGGCAAAGCCGACGACATCGCGGGTGACTTCGATGGCGACGGCAAGGTCGACGTCGGCGGCCCGGGGGTTGGCATCACCATGACCGGCAGCTCGCTCGGCGGCATCATGAGCGCGATGGTGGGAGGCTCAGAGCCGCAGGTCGACGCGGTCGTGCCGATCGCGGGTGGCGCGGGCTTGGCGGACGTCGGTATCCGCTCGATTCAGGGCGGGGTGAAGGAGGCCGTAGAGCTGCGGATGATGGGACCGCTCTACATCGGCCAGCTGGCGAAGGCGGACAAGGACGGCAAGGTCAGCGGTGAGATGGTGGTGAGCGCGGTGGTGCCGCGGCTCAATGGCACGGCCAAGATCGAAGTGGCGCGGTTGCCGGCCGCTGTGGCGAAGGTGTTGGTGGGCACGACGGGCGCGAGCGTGCTGGCGGAGAACCTCGACAACGGCGAATACGACTGCGCGCGGGCGCTGGCAGACGGCAGCTTTCGCGTCGCGCTCGCGAGCGACGTCGTGCGTGTCGATCCGGTGCCGGCCGCGCTCGACAAACCCGATAAGCAGCTCACAGCCCAGGAGATCAGCCAGAAAGCGGCGATCGTGGCGCGGGCGAAGATCCAGGCCGGCAAGCGGCAGCGACATCGGCTGCGGTTCTTTGCCGGCGACGCGTTCCAGCTGGGGGTCATCGACGAGGCCAAGCACCGCGCGTGCAAGCTGAAGCCTGGCGCGATCCCCATCTACACGCTCGACAAGTTCGGCAAGACCGTGGCGTTCCATGCCCAGTCGGAGCCCCAGACCTTCCTCGTCGATTCACCGCTCGCGCCCCTGGCGGAGGGCTTAGGGCTGCACCGCGGCCGACCCGAGCTGCGTCGGTTCATGGGGTTTGCGCAGCTGGTGTTGGACGCGGGCGATCCGGCTATTTGGGCGCAGCACGCGCAGAGCGGCGAGCTGACGTATCGAACGGGCGAGACCGTGAAGACCAACATGATCGTGTGGCACAACGTCGGCGACATGAACGTCCCGGTGAACACGGGCGCCGCCATCGCCCGCGCGGCTGGGCTGCTCGACGTGCGGACCCCCGTGCCAGCTTGGGATGGGCGCACGGTCAATCAGGTGCTCATCGACGGACACGTGCTCGAAGCCGTCGACAAGATCCCGCGCTGGAACGACGCGCCTAACGGCATGCCGGTGGTGCTGGATCCGGAGGACCTGAGCGGCAGCGCGACTCCGACGACGGGGCCATACACCGATTTTGGCCAGAAGCCCTGGGTTGTGTACCACCGCGGCAAAGACGGCTTTCACCTACCGCGCTTGAGCCCCCCGCTCCGCACCCACGCGGTCGTGCAGCGCGCGGGCGGCTGGTCTGGGCTCTTTGTGCCGATGATGAAGCCGTCGGGCCAGCACGACCCGGATCAGCCGGGTACCAGCGCGGATCGGCTCATCAAGGCCTGCGAGGCGAAGGCGAAGGTCGACGGCGCCGACGCCTCGCTGTGCGCCAAACAGCCGCATTTTGACGTCGGTATGCTCACCTTCGAGATGCTCGCGCGTTACCTCAAGAGCGGCGGCACGGTGTTTGCGCTCAAGCCCTGCCAAGGCACGTGGAGCTGCGGCGATGTGGCGCCCAGGCCGGCGGAGCGGAAGTAGCCGCCGCGCGGAGCGGAAGTAGCCGCCGCGCGGAGCGGGAGTACGCCTGCTGTGAGCGCCACTCACCCCATTTGCAGCGCGCGTAGACTGTGAACGTCGAGGCTCGGCCTCAAGATCGCCACGCCATCGCCCCGGCACGCAGCACTTTCATGTAGTTCGCCCGCTCAAACGCCGCGGGTTCGGCCACGGAGCGGTGGCTCATGCTGCCCTGCATCAGCTCGATCGAGCCATACTCGCGCTCCACCATCCAGGCGCGCAGCGCAGACTCGACATCGCGCAGGTGGCCGATGCCGTGGCGGAGCAGCGCCGAGGTCATCATCGCCACCTTGGCGCCCGCCATCATCGACTTCAGCACGCCATCGGCCGTGTGTACGCCGCCCGTCACGGCGAGATCGGCGCCGACGTGGCCATACAAAATCGCGACCCAGTGCAGCCGCAGCAGCAACGCGTCCGGCGTGCTGAGGGTCAGGCTCGGCGTCACCTCCAGCGCGTTCAGATCGAAGTCGGGCTGGTAGAAGCGATTGAAGAGCACCAAGCCGTCGGCGCCCGCCTCCGCCAGCTGTTTCGCGATGTGCGGGATCGAGCTAAAAAACGGGCTGAGCTTCATCGACACCGGGATGGAGACGCGGGTCTTCACGTCTCGAATCAGCTGCAGGTAGCGCTCTTCGACCGCAGCGCCCGACACCGTGGCGTCCGTGGCGAGGAAGTAGGCGTTCAACTCGAGCGCGTCTGCGCCGGCCGCCTCCATGCGGGTCGCCCACTCCAGCCAGCTGCCGCCGCTGATGCAGTTCAGGCTCGCCACCACGGGGATGTCGATGGCCGCCTTGGCCTGCTGAATGTGCGCCAAATAGCGCTCTGGCCCCAGCCCAAAGTCCGACATCTCGGGGAAATAGCTGACCGCTTCGGCGAAGCTCTCGTTGCTGTGGAAGAGGTGGTGGTCCAGATCGTGGCTCTCCAGCGTGATCTGCTCCTCAAAAAGCGAGTGCAGCACCACCGCCGCGGCGCCGGCGTCCTCCATGCGTCGCAGGTTGTCGATGTCTTCCATCATCGGTGACGCAGAGCAGACCAGTGGGCTCTTGAGGGTCAGGCCGAGGTAGCGCGTGCTCAGATCGACGGCCTGCAGCTCGCTGCTCTCCGCGCTGGCAACGGCGGTCGGGATCATGTCGCTCATCGGGTCACCTCGTTGGGTCGGGGGTGGGCTCGGGATCGGCGGCCCGAGCCAGCCGTTCGTGGGCCTGCCAACTGCGCTGCACATCCGCCTGCGCCTCGGCCATCAAGCGTTTGGCTTGCTCCGGATGCGCGCGGGCGAGGACCGTGTAGCGCGTCTCGTTGTACGCGTACTTCGCCAGTGGAATCGACGGCGCCTTGCTGTCGAGCTGCATGGGATTCTCGCCGGCCGTGGCGCGGCGCGGGTCGTAGCGAAACAGGGGCCAGTGACCACTTTGCACGGCCAGCTCCTGCTGCTTCATCCCGTGCCGCATGTCGTAGCCGTGGGCGATGCAGTGGCTGTAGGCGATGATGAGGGAGGTGCCGGGATACGACTCCGCCTCCCGCATCGCGGCGATGGACTGCTTGTCGCTGGCGCCCATGGCGATCCGCGCGACATAGACGTTGCCGTAGCCGGCCGCCATCAGCGCCAGGTCCTTCTTCGCCGTCGGTTTGCCCGCCGCCGCGAACTTCGCGACCGCGGCGCGCGGCGTGGCCTTGCTCATCTGACCGCCGGTGTTGGAGTACACCTCCGTGTCGAGCACCAGGATGTTGACGTTCTTGCCGCTCGCGAGCACGTGGTCCAAGCCGCCGAAGCCGATGTCGTAGGCCCAGCCGTCACCGCCGACGATCCACACGCTCTTGTCGACCAGCTGGTCTGCCAAGGCCAACAGATCGGCGCTGAGACGCTGCACCTCAAGCTCCCGCCCCTGGGTCACACGCGTCGCCAGCAGCCCGCGCACGGTGAGGACGCGCTCGCGCTGCGCGTTGATGCCGGCCTCAGTCGACTGATCGGCGTCAAGCAGCGCTTCGGTCAGATCCGCGCCGATCACGTCGGCCAACCGCACCACCAGCTCGCGGGCGTACGCTTGCTGCTTGTCGACGGCCACGCGCATCCCGAGCCCAAACTCCGCGTTGTCTTCAAAGAGCGAGTTCGACCACGTCGGCCCGCGCCCAGCTGCGTTGGTCGTCCACGGCGTCGTCGGCAGGTTGCCGCCATAGATGCTCGAGCACCCCGTGGCGTTCGCGATCAGCATGCGATCGCCAAAAAGCTGGCTCACGAGCGAGAGATACGGCGTCTCACCGCAGCCTGAGCAAGCGCCGGAGAACTCAAAAAGCGGCTGCAGCAGCTGGTTATCTTTGACCTTGCCGAAGTTGAGCAGGGCGCGATCCAGCTCCGGCAGCGCCTCGAACCACGTCCAGTTGTCGCGCTCCGCGTCGCGCAGGGGCGCTTGCGGCGCCATGTTGATCGCCTTGAGGCGGACCTCGCGCTTGTTCTTGACCGGGCACACCTCCACACACAGCCCGCACCCGGTGCAGTCTTCCGGCGCGATCTGCAGCGTGTAGGCCTGATCGGCGAGCGTCTTCCAGCGCGGTTTTGCGGACTTGAGGGTGGGCGGCGCGGCGTCGAGCAGCGAAGTGGGGAAGACCTTGGCGCGGATGGTTTGGTGGGGACACGCGATCACGCACTTGCCGCACTGCACGCAGATGTCTTCGTCCCAGACAGGGATCTCGTGGCCGACGTTGCGTTTCTCGAAGCGCGTCGTGCCGACTGGGAAGGTGCCATCCACCGGCATGAGGCTCACGGGCAGCGCGTCGCCGAGCGAATCCATGATGGGCACCGTCACCGCGCGCACAAAATCCGACGCCGCGTCCAGCTCACGCGCGTCGGCGACAGCGCCGCTGAGCGCCTGCATCGCCGTGGGCACAGCGACCCGCACGAGGTGGCCGAGGGCGCCATCCACCGCCGCGAGGTTCTTGTCGATCACGGCCTGCCCGCGTTTGCCGTAGCTCTTCTGGATCGCGGCGCGGATGCACGCGATCGCCGTCTTCCGCGGCAGGACCCCGCTCAGGGCGAAGAAGCAGGTCTGCATGATGGTGTTGATGCGCCGCCCCATCCCCACCTCGCTGGCGAGTTTGGCGGCGTCGATCACGTGAAAGGACAGCCCTAGCTCCTGAATCTGACGTTGCATGCGCGCTGGCAGCTTGTCCCAGACCGTATCGGCCGGCCACGGGCTGTTGAGCAGAAACGTGGCCCCCGGCATCGCGCGGTCGAGCATGTCGACGCGCTCGGTGAACTGAAACTGGTGGCAAGCGACGAAGTTGGCGCGGCTGATGAGGTACGTCGACCGGATCGGGGTGGGGCCAAATCGCAGGTGCGACACCGTCATGGAGCCCGATTTCTTCGAGTCGTAGACAAAGAATCCTTGGGCGTGCAGCGGCGTCTCGGCGCCGATAATCTTGATGGTGTTCTTGTTGGCGCCGACGGTGCCATCCGCGCCGAGGCCGTAAAACAGCGCACGCACGGTCTCGTCGGGCTCGGTGGACCAGTCCGGCTGCCACGGCAGGCTGAGGTGCGTCACGTCGTCGTTGATGCCGACGGTAAAATCGTGACGTGGCTCTGGGTTGGCGAGCTCGTCGAACACCGCCTTGACCATGGCGGGCGTGAACTCTTTGGAGGACAACCCGTAGCGCCCGCCGATGACGCGTGGCAAGCCGTGAAAGGTGGGGCTGGTCAGCGGCGAGGTGCCGGCGCTGACCGCGGCACCCAGTGCGGCCATCACATCGAGATACAGCGGTTCGCCCGGCGCGCCGGGCTCTTTGGTGCGGTCGAGCACGGCGACCTTGCGCGTGGTGGTGGGCAACGCGGCGAGCAGATGGTGCACGGAGAAGGGACGATAGAGGCGCACCTTCAGCAGCCCGACCCGCTCCCCCTCGGCGACGAGGCGCTCGACGGCCTCCTCAGCGGCGCCAGCGGCGGAGCCCATGATGATGACGATGCGGTCGGCGTCCGGCGCTCCGACGTACGAGAAGAGCTCATAGCGGCGCCCGGTGCGGGCGGCGAACGCATCCATGACCTGCTGCACGACGTCAGCAGCGGCGGCGTAGTATGGGTTGGCGGCCTCTCTCGCCTGAAAAAAGACGTCCGGATTCTGCGCCGTACCGCGGATGATCGGAGCATCGGGGGTCAGCGCGCGGCTGCGGTGGGCGCGCACCAGGTCGTCGTCCAGCAGCGCGCGGACGTCTTCACTGCCCAACGGCGTGATCGTGGCGACCTCGTGGGAGGTGCGGAACCCGTCGAAGATGTGCAAGAAGGGCACCCTGGTCCGCAGCGTCGTGGCGTGCGCGACGAGCGCGAGATCGTGGGCTTCTTGCACGGAGTTGGCCATCAGCATGGCAAAACCGGTGCCGCGAGCGCTCATCACGTCGCTGTGGTCACAGAAGATCGACAGCGCGTGCGTGGCCAGCGACCGCGCCGCGATGTGCACCACCCCTGGAGTCAGCTCGCCGGCGATCTTGTAGAGGTTAGGCAGCATCAGCAGCAGGCCCTGCGACGCGGTGAACGTCGTGGTCAGCGCGCCGGCCTGCAACGCGCCGTGCACGGCCCCCGCGGCGCCACCCTCGCTCTGCATCTCGATGACATCGGGCACCGTGCCCCAGAGGTTGGGCTTGCCCTCCGCCGCCCACTGATCGGAGAGCTCTCCCATCGGTGAGGCCGGCGTGATCGGATAGATCGCGACGACCTCGCTGGCGAGATACGCGATGCGAGCAGCGGCTTCGTTGCCATCGATGGTGGCGCGAACGCTCATGGGGCCTCCGAGATCGGCTGTCGGCACGGCCTCGGCGCCCCCAAACGGCACAAACGCGCGGCCAGACTTGGCAGCCAACTTAGGCACCGGGGCGCACGCCGTCCCACAAATTCGACGGCGGACGGAGATGTTTTTTGGCCGTGACGGCTAGGGGCGCTTGCGTGCGGCGCCGGGCCGGCTGGGGCCGAGGCGGCGTTGCTTGTGGCGCTGGCTAGCGGGCGACGTTACCGGCGGTTTAGACGGCGTCGGCTGCTTGCCAGAGGGGAGGACGCCCTTGCATTCGATCCGAACCGGCACGGTCTTTTGGGCGCCGACGATCGCCCAGTTGGCGCCAAAACCCTTGATTCGCTTGCATTTGGCTGAGACCGCGACCGCGACGCTGCGCGTCGCCGGACCGACGCCCTTGGCGCAACGCTGCCACGCCGCGGTCTCGAGCCCCGCCAGGACACGCTGGTTGGTAGGGCCGCGCTCCCGCACCAAAAACGCCGCGAACTGATGGCGAGCTGTGGCCGTCCGGAGCTTTGCTGCAGGAAAGCTCTTGGCACGCCCACGGCCCGTGGGCACAGCGTGCGTGAGCGGCGACGCGCCATAGGTGAGGTGCGCTGGGCGGTACCCCGAGCGGCGGCACTGCACCTCCACCGCGGCGGCCGGCAAGCGCAGCACCGGGCGCTGCTGCGGTTGGCCGCTGGCTGCGAACGTGACGGTCATGGTGGCGCCGCCCGTCAGCTCAAACCGCCCGAGGCGATTCATGCCGGTGGCCGCGTCAGCCGGCAGCGGCGTGGCGACGATCAGCGTCAAAAGTGAGCCCAGCAACACAGACACGGCGGCGACACCCACGGCGGATTGCCCTCTGCGATTCATCGATCTCTCCCCGTCATGCGGTGCACGGTCACCGTCCGGTCCATCGGCCTACTCCCCCGCGTCGCGCCGAATCACGGCCTTGTCGCGACCCGTCTTGTGTCCGGCCGGGGGCGCAGGCGCTGGTTTTGCGGGCGCTGGCTTCACGCCACCCGCTTCGGTCCCTGCGCTTGTGGCGGCCGCGGCTGGCGCACCGGTCGGCGTCGCGGCGCCTGGAGCTGGGGTCGGCTCATCCAGCTTGTGCTTGATGACGTCCGTCGCGGTCGTCTTCACAAACGAGATCGCCCCAGACAGAAACAGCACAAAGCGCGACTCGGAGCGCGGC
This sequence comes from uncultured Myxococcales bacterium, assembly GCA_937910235.1. Taxonomy (GTDB): domain Bacteria; phylum Myxococcota_A; class UBA9042; order UBA9042; family UBA9042; genus UBA9042. Next base: position 17,759 of record CALENB010000416.1, read on the forward strand.
GTGCGCACATATTCGGCGCGATACGACGCAGACTCCGCAGCCACCGAGTCGTAGCCCGAGCCCCACGCGTACTCTGCGCCGATGTTGAACGACCGCTTGTCGCCGACAAATCCAGCGCTCGCGGTCACGCCGTACCTGTGGACCTGCGCGGGGGCGCGCCCAATGGACGTGAGGGGCACGGCCGGCGCTGCGGAGCGATTGGTGAACAGGCCGGCGCGCAGCGGAATACTCGAGGTGATCAACCACTCCGCGCCCGCGGCGACGTTCCAGTTCGTCTGCCGCGCGATGGTCTGAACGGAGCTGCGCGCCGGCTCGGCGTGGGCGTCCCGCTCATAGCGGTCGTAGCGCACAGGCAGGTCAAGGTCGGCGCCAAAGGTGAGCAGCAGCGTCGGCGATGCCCGGTAGCCAGCGCCGACGGAGAGGGACCACGGATACACCGTCAGCACGTTCATCATGGCCTCGCTGTAGGAGAAGCGGTCCGGCGACGCGGGTGGGTCGACGAGCGCGTCACCCGACGTGGTGTACTTCAGCCGCTCGGAGCCCTTGCCATGCAACGACACGCTGCGTGTGCGCACGGCAAAACCCACGGACCAGCGCGGCCTCGGCAGCCACATCACGCCCAAACGCGCCACCAACGCGCCGTCGTTCAGCGTCACCGACGAAGCCTGATCATCAAACAGCGAGCGGTAAAACAGGTCAGTCGCGACATCGAACTCGTCGGTCTGCGCTTCCGAGTTGAAATCGAGCGTCTGTTCGCGGCGCACGTAGAAGAGGCTGACCCCGAACGACAGCGTCTTCTTCGGGCGGTAGGCGTAGCTCGGGCCCATGTACATGATCTTGTCGCGTGTGCGCCAAGACGCCGTGACAGTGTCTTCGTGCCGGAAACTCGGGGTGGTGTAGGACTGGGAGAGCTTGCCGGAGAAGTGCTCGTCGACGGCGGTGACCACAAATGTCGAATACGCGATGTTGTGGCGTCCGCCGCGAAAGGCGTGGGTGATCACAGAGCTGGTGGGGGTGGCGAGGAAGCTGTCGGAAGTCAACGTCTTCATGCCGATCGGTGCGGATCGGAGGGCGTCGTGGAGCGTGCGGCGGTCACGTCCGAAGTACTGCATGGACCCCGAGAACAGGCTGCCGTGCAAAAAGCCTAGTCCTGCGGGGTTGTAGAGGGTCGCCGTGGGTCCGGTGACGGCGCCGGTGACGGCGCCACCCATGGCCATCGCGCGCTGGCCGAAGCGAAAATCCTTGCTGTGGAAATCATCGGCTTGGCTCGTGGCCGGTAGCACCGCGATGGCCCCAGTGAGGACCGCCGCGACGACCGCTGTGATGACCACCTTGAGCGCCGCCGGCATCCCGCCGCGCAGACATCCCAGGCTTGGCGGCGATGTGGGCTCTGGCGGCGATGTCATGTCGTCCCTAGTGACCGGCCCCGCAAAGGGTGTCCGTAGTTGTGCCAACGTTCGCGTTTCAGGGAGATCCTGTTTTGTTACACCACCGGCCCTCGATAAAATCAAGCATCTCGGGCCGCTGCTCCCTTGCATCCGGGTCATCTCACTGGTAGGCAGACCGCCTCGCATCACTCCCCGCGCAACAAAGGGGACCGACGCGCGGAACGCACACTCGGCCGCGCTTTGGAGTTCGCCATGTCCTTCTCCGTCGCCGGACGCAATCTAGACCTCGTGGGGGTGATCGGCTCCGGCCAGATCGGCCCGGACATCGCCCTGCACTTCGCCAAGGTCCTCGCGGCTGCCGGCGGCCGCGTGGTGGTGGTCGATGTCAGCGAAGACGCCCTCGCCGTGGGACGCGCCAAGTTCGAGAAGAAGATCGCGCGGGGCGAGCACTCTCACGCGTTCAAGCCGAGCCAGGCCGACGCCATGCGCGCCGCCGTCGTGTTCACCAGTGACTACGAAGCGCTGCGCGGCGCCAACCTCGTCGTCGAGGCGGCCAGTGAAGACGTCGCGCTGAAAGGCCGGATCTTCGGGCAAGTCGCCGCCTTAGCCGCCGAGGACGCCGTGTTGCTCAGCAACTCCAGCCACCTTGAGCCAGAGCGCATCTTCGCCGCGACGCCGAACCCAGGTCGCACGGCTGTGGCGCACTATTTCTTTCCCGCGGAGCGCAACCCGGTCGTGGAGATCGTACCTGGCGCCGCGACCGACGACGCCACCACCGAGTGGCTCATGCGGCTGTATGAGACCATCGGCAAGATCCCGATTCGCGTGGCGTCGCGGTACGGCTACGCCTGCGATCCCATCTTCGAGGGCATCTTCGCGGTCGCGTGCTTGGCGGTAGAGAGCGGGCTCGGCTCGATCCGAGAGGTCGACTACGTCGCGCGCGAGGCGCTCGGGATGACGGTTGGCCCCTTCACCGCGATGAACCTCACCGGCGGCAACCCCATCACCGCCCATGGCCTCGCCGAGATGACGAGCCGCATCCAGCCCTGGTACCGCCCGCCGAAGCTGCTGACGGAGCTGCTGGCGGCAGAAGGGGCCGCGGGGCGATGGGACGTGTGTGGTCGTGGCGAGACGGCCGACGTGGTGGATCCGGCGCGTAAGCAAGCTATCGTCGATACGCTGCGGGGCGGTTATCTCGGGCTCGCCTTTGAGATCATCGACGCCGGCCTGACCTCGCTGGAAGACCTGGAGCTCGCTCTGAGCGTCGCGCTTGATTTGACGGGCCCGTGCGCCATGGCCAACGAGCTCGGCGTGACCCGCGCGCTGAAGCTGGTCCAGGGCTATGCGGCGACCCACATGGGCTTCGCGGTGCCACGGACGCTCGTGGATCAGGCGGAACGCCACGCGCCCTTCGATCCCAGCAACGTGATGGAAGAGGATCTGCTGCTCGACAATGGCGGCGTAGTTCGCTTGCTGCGGGTGCGTCGACCAAAGGTGCTCAACGCCCTGAACGCGGCGACCTATCGACAGCTGCAGGCCGCGCTGAGCGACGTGGCGACCTCACCCCACGTCGTGGGCGCGGTGCTGAGCGGCTTCGGCACCAAGGCGTTCATCGCTGGGGCCGACGTCAACGCCCTGCACGCGGTGACGACGCCCGAGGCGGGCTACGCCATCGCCAAGCTGGCGCAGGACGTCGCGCGACAGATCGAGACGCTGGGCAAACCTGTGGTCGCCGCGCTCAATGGCGTGGCGTTTGGCGGTGGGCTGGAGCTCGCCCTCGGCTGCACCGCGCGCATCGGCGTCTTGGGTCGTGGTCCGCTCTGCGGGCTGCCAGAGGTGAACCTCGGCATCATCCCGGCGGGCGGCGGCACGCAGCGATTCACGCGCTTGGTGGGTTGGGAGCGGGCGCACGAGCTGATCCGCCTGGGTCGACCGCTGAGCGCTGTCGAGGCCCTGGCGCATGGCGTCATCTCGCACATCAGCGCGGCGGATCGGCTGATTTCAACGGCTGTGGCGATGGTCGCGCACCTCGCAGCTGGGCGCATGCACATGCCGGCCATGATCGAAGCGCCGGTGCTGACGGACGCGCCGACGCTGCCCGACGTCTCGCTCGGCCACTTGAGCACGGCGGTGGACGCGCTGATCGCAGAGAGCATCGCCATCGGGCTCAGCAAGACGTTGGAGGAGGGGCTCGCGTTTGAGCTCGAGGTCTTCAAGCGCATCTGCCTGCTGGAAGACATGCGCATCGGCGTCGACAACTTCGTTGAGAAGGGTCCGCGCAGCAAGGCGACCTTCGTGCACCGCTAGCCGCGCCTGCGTCTTCACACCCGCCATCTACACCCTGCCCGCGTCGATCCCGCCGCGCCTGGACCCGTCCAATGAGCCGCAATCCCTACGTTGAAAGCCGTGATCCCGAGCTCGCAGACCTGCTCGCCCGCGAAGAGGCCCGGCAGTACTACACGGCCAAGCTGATCCCGAGTGAGAACTACGCCTCGAACGCCGTCATGGAGGCGACCGGCACGGTGCTCGCCAACAAGTACAGCGAGGGGTACCCCCACAAGCGCTACTACGAGGGGCAGCAGTTCATCGATCCGATCGAGGAGATGGCCGTCCACCGCGCGACGGCGCTGTTCGGCGCGGATCACGCCAACGTGCAGGCCTACTCCGGATCCCCCGCCAACCTCGCCGCGTACGTGGCGCTCATCAAGAAGAAGAGCGACAACAAACGCATCCTCGCGTTGAGCTTGAACGAGGGTGGTCACCTCACCCATGGCCACAAGGTCTCCGTCACCAGCCGATTCTTCGAGGCGCACCACTACACGGTCGACCGAGACACGCACCTGATCGACTACGACGCCGTGCGCGAGCGGGCGCTCGAGGTGCAGCCGGCCGTCATCGTCGCGGGGGCGACCTGCTACCCGCGGATCATTGATTTCGCGCGCTTCAAGGCGATCGCAGATGAAGTGGGCGCGAAGCTGCTGGCGGACATCGCCCACATCGCCGGCCTGGTGGCGGGCGACGCGCATCCGAGCCCGGTGCCGTACGCCGATGTGGTCACAACCACGACTCACAAGACGCTGCGCGGCCCTCGCGGCGGCCTGATCCTCTGCACCAACGCGATGGCGCGGGCGGTGGATCGCGCGGTGTTTCCAGGTCTTCAGGGCGGTCCACACAACAACACCATCGCCGCGCTCGCGGTCGCCTTGAAAGAAGCGGCGGCGCCGGAGTTTCGGGCCTACGCGCGGCAAATCGTGGTCAACAGCCGGGCGCTCTCCGATGCGCTGCTGGCGGGCGGCGCGCGTGTGATCACCGGCGGCAGTGACAACCACCTCGTGTTGTTTGACGCGACGCCGTTCGGCGCCACAGGTAAGCAGGGCGCCGTGGCCATGGACGTCGCGGGCCTGGAGGCCAACGCGAACACGGTGCCGTTTGACCCGCGCTCGCCGATGGATCCGTCAGGTGTGCGACTGGGCACCCCCGCCCTCACCTCCCGCGGTATGGGCGCCGCCGAGATGGCGAAGATCGGGCAGTGGATCTGCGAGGCCGTGCGCAGCCGTGACAACGAGACCGAGCTCCTCCACATCCGGGAGCAGGTGCGTGATCTGATGGCCGCGTTCCCCGCGCCGGGTTTTGAGGGCGGTGTGCCGCCGCGGAGCCTGCTCGACGCCTGATCGGAACCCTCGGACTGCAAACACCTGACCGGAAACCCTTGATCGGAAACCGGTCTCCCAGCGCTGGCCAACCATCAGCGGACCCGCCATCCTGCCGCCATGAACAGTGGGCCCCGACTACCACACGCTTTCGGACGCTACATCCTGCGATCGCGGGTGGCTGCGGGGGGTATGGCCGAGGTGTTCCGCGCGACGCTGCCGGGTTTTGGCGGTTTTGAGAAAGAAGTCGCCATCAAGCGGATGTACCGGCAGTACAGCGACGACGCGACGTTTGTGGAGATGCTCACCGACGAAGCCAAGATCGTGAGCCAACTCCATCACCCCAACATCGTTCAGATCCTCGACGTCGGCCGCGTCGAGGAAGACTACTACATCGCGTTCGAGTTCGTGGACGGGGTCGATCTCTTCCGGCTGCTGCAGAAGCAGTTCGAGCGGACGCGGGATCTACCGCTGGCCATGGCGCTCCACATCATCGCTGAGCTGTGTTCGGCGCTGGACTACGCGCATGCGCGCCGGACCCACGCGGGCGATCCGCTCCGGATCGTGCACCGCGATGTGAGCCCGCAAAACGTGCTCATTGGCTACCAGGGAGAGGTCAAGTTGACCGACTTTGGCATCGCGAAGGCGGCCTATCGGTTCACGCAGACGCAGACGGGGATGATCAAGGGCAAGCTGTACTACATGAGCCCGGAGCAGGCGCAAAACAAGGCGATCGATCATCGCTCCGACCTGTTTGCTGCTGGGATCTTGCTGTACGAGCTGCTCTGCACACGCCCGCTGTATGGCGATGGCAAGCCCAAAGAGCTGCTGGCGAAGGTCGGGCGCGGCGAATACAGCTGGCCGGCCGAGAAGAAGGCGCGGGTGCCGATGCCGCTGCTGGCGGTGGTCGACAAAGCCCTACAACGCAACGCCGACCAGCGCTATCAGACGGGGCGAGAGTTCCGCGAGGCGCTGCTGCGGGTCGCCGATCAGCTGGGACTACGGACCGATCGTGAGGCGCTCGGCGCCTACGTGCGCAAGGTCTACGACGTGACCGAGAATCGACCTCCCGCGGTCAGCGCGGCGCCGCGCACCGAGACGTTGGCGCGGGATGACAAGCGAGCGCACTGGTCGACAAGCGTGGGGCCGCAGCCGACCGCCCCGGGGGAGCTTGATCAGCCCACCACGCGCCGTCCGTCACACCAACCGAGCCAGGAAGGGCTGGCGCTGCCGCGCGCGCGACGCGCCGCGACCCTGCCCACACCAGCGCCGATTGGGCCCGACGACGGCGTGCCGCCACCGTTACCCACGACCATGGCGCAGGCACCCGACGACGCGACGGCCATGCTCGATATGGCCGATCTGGCCGCGCGCCTCGCCGTCGCGCCACCGCCACAACCGCTCCATGGCGCCGCTGCCGCGCCGCACCGACCCGCCTCTGCGACTGGCGTCTCGGCTCCGACCGGAGCTTCCGCTCTCACCGGACCCTCCGCGCCGGCCGGACCGCCGGCCCCGCTAGGCCGCCCGATTCCGGCCGGCCAGCGGTCAGACGGACGGCCGCGACAGCCAACCGAGAAGGGCGTCGCGCCACCGCCGCAGCCGCTAAAAGCCCGCAATCCTCACCTGCTACGCACCGGCGGCCACCAACCACCGCAGGCCATCGCGCCGCCGCCAGCGCCGCGGCGGCTGTCGTCGTCGCTGCTGCGCGCAGGACCGCAGACCGTCGCGCCGGCCGCGAAGACGGACGGACCACCGCCGGCTGCCGCGCCGGACGCGCCCAGCGCCACACGCGCCAGCGGGCAGCGCCGCAAGGCGTACCCGCGACCCAGCACGGCCCCGGCCGAAGGCGTCCACCGCTCCGAAGCCGCGACACGATTCGTGCAGGCCATGGCGGATGAAGCCGCCGCGAACCCGGTCGTTCCGGCCGCAGCGCCGGCGCATGACCCGGCCACACGCGCCCCACGCAAGCTAGGGTCCGGCGCTGTCGGCGCGGACACGGCGCCACGGCCGGCGAGCCGCGCTGTTCGAGCGGCCGTCGCCCAGCCGCCAACGGCGCGGCCTGTGACGGCACAAGGCGGCCGCGCGGATGCCGCCACGCGTTTTGTGCAGGCGATGGATGCCTACCCGGAGCGCGGCGCGCTCGTCGCCGATCCCGACGACGAGCCGGCCTCATGGCGGCTCATCTGTCTCACCGCCGCGGTATGGGCGGGCGTCATCGTGCTCGGCGTGTATTCGACGCTGCTGTTGGTCCGGTAGCGGCTGCTCCTGACCCGAGAGACGGACCGGCAGCGAGGCCGCTAAAATCCCCAGGACACCGCGAGGCCAGGACCCGCGCCAAACGGCGCGACGGTCACGGCTCCGGGGAACCCGGTCGCGGTCGTCGCATCGGCGGCGCGACCCGCCGGCATCGCAGGAGCGCGACGCAGCAACAGATAGCCCGCCCATGCGCCAAGGCCCACAGCGGCCACGCCGGCGCCCACGGCCACGTTGCGCCAGGTGCGCGCGCCATCTCGCGCGTCGCGGTAGTCGGCTCCCTGGCTGGCTGTGCTCACTGAGCGGAGGTCCAAATCCGAAGCTTGGCTGTACGCGACGCCGTAGGTTCCGCCCGCGACCACGGCCAGGACGCCTGACGCCGCCGCAATCCATGGCCATCGGCGATCGACTCGCTCGGGCGCGGTCACCGTCCCGACCGGCTCGTCCACGCGGGGCAGCGGCGGTTTTTCGGCTGTCACAGGCGGCGGCGCCGGGCGCACAGGTGTCGCCGCCGCCAAGCGCGACCGCACCGTCACGAGGTGTTGTTTCGCCTCGATCTTGCCCTGGATCGTCGCGTCGGGCAGCTCGAGGTACATCAGAAACAGCGACTCGGCGCGCCTATGCTCCGCGTTTTCCTGCCGGGCGCGTGCGGCGTTGTAGACGAGCGTCGCGCGCTTGATCACGGCGTAGGCTTGCATGAACAGGCGCGCCGCGTCGGCGTAGACCTTGTTGCGAAACAGCGCCTTGGCCTCCGTGGCCAGGGCCTCCGCGCTGCGAAGTTGGTGTGGCGTGGGCGCGGCGGCCACCGGGGCGGGCGTCGCAAGGACTCGACCGGCCCCAACCAGGGTCATCAGCAGGAACAGCCCTGCGAGCGCGATGTGACGGGGCGACCGCTGACGGGGCGACCGCTGACTGGCCAATCTACGCCGCGTCCTGGTGCGCCGCGCGCTGCACGCCAGGGAGTCCCTGTGTGGCTGAGTGCGGTGGCTCACGGCATAGGACTGGACCATAGCGTCACTCTACCCGCGCCCTGCGGACCTGCCTACCCCGTAGCGATGCGCTCCAAACCCCACGTTGGCGGTGAATCTGCGCGACCGGGTGCACGGCGGTCGGGCATCCGCTACGCTCCGCGTCCTATGGGATCTGACCGACCATTACCGCGAGCTTCGCTCCGTCGCGCCACGCTGCTGGCCTTGTTTTGCGGGGTTTTCGCGCAAGCGTGCCTGCCAGATATGGCGACGGACAGCGCCGTGGCAGCCCAAATCGCGCAGGCAAGCGGCGACTCGGTGCAGCACGCCGAGGTTACCGCCGACGCGTCGCCAGACACCGACGCGGGGCAGGACGACGCAGGCGACGACACCGCGCCACATGACGGCCACGAGCAGGACGCCTCGGCCGACGACGGCAGCGCGCACGACGTCGCCGATTCGGCAGACACGACGGCCGAAGCCGCAGATTCCGATGACACGGCGGTCGTCGACACGGCGGGCGACGCGACGACAACCGACGACGCCGCGGCTGAGGACACCGTCGCCGAGGACACGACGAGCGGTGACGTCCCGGGCGCGGACGCCGGTTCGCCCTGCAAGACCAGCGCAGATTGCGCGCTGGCAGCCAGTCCATGCGCAGTCGCGGCCTGCATGCAGGGCCTCTGCACCGCGACACCGCTCCCCGAGAGCGCCACCTGCACCGATCCGAGCGTGCCGCTCAAACCGTGCCAGCAAACCCAGTGCGACGCGCTTGGCGCTTGTGTGGCGACCACCGCCGCTGACGGCGCGGCGTGTGACGGCGACGGCAGTGGCTGCACGGTGGCTGACTCCTGCACGAGCGGCGTCTGCAACGTCGGCCTCCCGGTCGCGTGCACCCAAACCGCTGGTTCGTGCCTCACCCAAGGCTGTGTGAGCGACGGCGCGTCGCTGTTCCACTGCGCGGGTCAGGCGAAATCCAAGGGCACGCCGTGCGACGACGGCAAGCTCTGCACCGTCGAGGACGCTTGCGGCGCAACCGGCGTGTGCTCCGGCAAGGCCAACGCTTGTTTAGGGCTCGCCGGCAACTGCCAGACGGGGTGGTGCGATCCAGCGCTGGATGTCTGCGTGGCCAAACCCCTAAGCGGCGCACGCCGTGTGATCAGGACCTGTGCAACAAGGGCGGCAGCTGCGACGGTGCAGGCAAGTGCAAGGACCTGAAGGATCCGTGCGACGATGCCAACGCGTGCACAAACGACTTCTGCATCTTGTCGAGCGGCCAGTGTACCAACGCGCCGCACACGGGGAGCTGTGAAGACGGTAACCCCTGCACGACCGGGGATGCCTGCGACGGCAAATCGAGCTGCAAGGCGGGCCCGCCGGTGCTCTACGACACCATTCACAGCGACACAGCGCTGGTCGTCCCACACGGGTCCCTGACCCTGGCTTCTGGCGACGTGCTGGCGTTCGGGCGACGCACGGGGCAACCCTGGACAGCGCGGATCACGCCATCGGGGACGATCGTGTGGCAGGTCGTGGAGACGGCCGCTGGCGGCTGGCACGCGGCCGTCGAGCAGGCGGACGGCACCATCGTCTTGGGCGGCTACGGCGGGCTGCAATCGGTGGCGCTGCCCCGCATCGCGCGGATGACGGCGGGCGGCGGCGTGGTGAAGGAGTCGGTCGTTCCGAGTGTGGGCGGCGGCACCGTGCGTGCGTTGGCTATCGTCGGCGTGGACACCGTCGCGATCGTGCTCAACCGCGAGAAACTCGGCCTAAAGCCACTCTCCTCGTACACGGTCTCAGATGGCTTCCTGTGGTCGCCGACGCAGCACAAGGTCACGGGAGCCCTGTTCTCTGAGGGCGGTGAGGGTCACGCGGTGGAGCTGTACGCCACGTTCACCGAGGCCAAACTCGACCGCACTATCTACGTTGGCACGCGCGAGGTCGACAGCAAGCAGGGCTACGACGGTTGGCTGGTGCGCCGCAAAGGCAGCACCGGGGCCATCGACAAGTCGGTGGCCATTGGGACCGGCAGCATCGACGTGTTCTACGGCGTGGCGCAGGGGCCTGCTGGCGGCTACTTCGCCACGGGCGCTAGTGATTTCACCACCGACAGCCACAGCGAGGCGTGGCTCGTGGCGCTGGACACAGACATGAAGGTGCGTTTTGAGTCGCGGTACAGCCTCGATTGGCGCGCCGTCGGCAACGCGGTGATGCTCCTGCCGGACGGTGGCGCCCTGATCGTCGGGGAGATCGCCACCACCAAGCCCGGCGCGGGCGCGCAGGTCGACGACGGCCTGATTTGGCGGGTGAACGCGTACGGCGCCACCACGCGCGCGCATCACCTCGGCGGCGTCGGGGCGCAGGCGTTCCTCAGCTGGACGCCGCGCGGCGAAGGTGGCCAGATCGTGGCGCGCGAGGGGCCCTTCGCCAACAGCAAGCTGCGGACGCTGCGGGTGGACGCCTGGGCTACGCGTCCTGCGGTGACTCCGGGCTCTGTGTGAACAAGCCGCTCGCCGCGTGCGCGACGGGCAAGTCTGCCTGCACCGTAAGCACCTGTTTGCCGACTGGCGTGTGCACAGACGCCGCGCTTGGCAAGGGCGCAGCGTGCGACGCCGCCAAGGTCTGCGGCGGCGCGCTACCGACGTCCCTGTGCATCCCCAAGTGAACGGTGTCGGACACGTCCTCTTTCCTCTTTCTGATGCAGGCAGACCATGAGGTGTCGCATTGGGCCTCGCTGCTAACGGTCACGATCGTGACAGCGCCCGCGAAACGGCGGCCCGGCCCAGCCGCCTGTTGAGCCGCCGTGTGTCGTCGACGCTGATGGGACTCATGACACGTTGCAGGTGGTCTGAGACCGACTCCGGCATCAGGTGATAGCGGGACGGCATGAGCGCGTAGCCATGCACGCGGACGTGAAGTCGCTCCGGCAGTTCGCCGAGCAGGTCGAGAAAGCGCGCTCGGATTTCATCATCGACCAACACCGTAGCGTGGCGCGCACATCGATTCATCACTTGGTGGCGAGCGGAGGGAAAGCCCAATCTGGGGCCTCGATCATCGTTTCGTCCATGACGGTAGACCAGGCAGTCTCGCGAACACCCGTCCCTAACGCAGGCGAAGGTGGGTGGCGTCATCGGAGGGTGAGAGGGCGCAGGGTGAGAGGGCGCAGGGTGAGAGGGCGCAGGGTGAGAGGGCGCAGGGTGAGAG
>CALENB010000417.1 GCA_937910235.1 uncultured Myxococcales bacterium
ACGCCCAGTTCAGCAGCAGCCAACCGCCGCGCGCGTGGGCGCCCTCGTCGCGTGCCATGCGGCCCCACACCGCCTCGTAGAGCGGATTTCCGGCGTGTTTGCGGCGATGATGCAGCGTACCGAGGGTGCATTGCTCCGCCACGCAGAGCTGTCGCGCCACGGCGACGGCTGCGTCGAGCAGCGGAGCGTCGGTCATCTCGGGAGCGCCACCAAGCATCGCGGCGCGGTCAAACTGCAGCGCGATGGCGCCGCCCAGATCTGCGATTACCAGCGCGCACATCTCTGTGTGAACGAGCTCGTCGAACGGCAGCGCCATCAGGAGGGCCGACAGGTCCAACGGCGCGCCAGCGCGCAGCACCAGCTGCAACATGCGTGTCTGCGAGGCGGCGGAGGCGTACTCCTGCAGCGCAAACTCGGTCCACCAGCGCCGGCAGGCGAGCAGCGTCTCGGGCGACACGTCTTGGAGGTGAAGTGTGCCCCACGGCATGGCGTCGAGGTGCGGTCGCCTAGCGCGGTAGCCGGATTGCACGGCGTCCCCCAACAGCTCCAGGGCAAACACGGGATGCGACGCTTTGGTTCTCACCCTGGCGTTACGTCAACGGCGGTCACGTCGGTCGGGAGTCCGGTGACGTCGGACGTGGCGGCGCCGGAGGCATCGCCCGCGCTGTCGCCGAGCACTTCGCTCTGATCTGCGTCGCCGTCGTCTCCGTCGTTCTGATAGGTGGGGCCGCCGTACCCGCCCTTGCCTGTGCAGCCAACCAAGGCGAACACCACCGCCGTTTTTGCGGCGCGCAGCAGTGGCCGCGGTCCTCGACTGCGCGTCTCATCTGGCGGGTTCGGTGCTGTGTCGTTTGTCATGCGGCCCTCGTGCAGGCAGTCGATGCGTCGACCTACACTGTCTGGATTTGCAGCCGCAGGGTCAAGCGTCGGCAGCTCGTTGGGCACCGACTGGCCAGCCAATGTTCGACCGGCGGGGCCAAGCTGAGGGCGCCGGTCCTTGCCGACAATCCAACAATCGCGCACCCTACCCCGGTAATTTATCGGTCAACTTCCGCACGGGATCCCGCCATGCAGGCCAGCCACGTCGATGCCACGAGTTCGAGCCCCGAAGCCACCGCGACCCCCACCGCCGATCCCTTCTTGCTGCCACCCGACGAGCTCCACGCCCTGGCGAGCGAGCCTGTGGTGGCGCGTGGCATCGCTTACGCCAGCGAACACCGCGTCACCGACCTGCTGCAGACCGGCGACAGCCTCTCCGCCACCGTCGACGGCAGCGGTCGCCACACCTACGCGGTACACCTGCACACCGAGGAAGACGGGCTGCGCTGCTCCTGCACCTGCTCGTTCGATTGGGAGCCGGTCTGCAAACACGGCATCGCCACCCTGCTCGCCTGGCGCGCCGAGCAGGAACGTGAGGACGTCGACCTCAGCTCCGCCAACAGCCAAGCCATCGCCGACCGCAAACGCAGGGCCTCGACCGAAGTGGTCGTCGAGTTTGTCTCGGGCCAGCGCCACTTCGGCACCTGGCGCGCGCGCAGCGTCAACACGGGCGTAGGAGGTCGCCGCTACCGCGTGGAGATTCGAAGTCTCAGCAAACCGCTCAACAGCTGCACTTGCCCGGACTTCCAGCTCAACCAACTCGGCACCTGCAAACACATCGAGGCGGTGAAGCTGCGCCTGCGCACAGACGCTGCCCCCGAGCCAGCGGTCGCGGTCGCCTGGCTTGATTGGCGGGGTGGCGCTGGGGCGGTGCCGCGCGTCCATCGTCCGACGCAACTTTCGGCCGAGATCTCCGGCCTAATCGACGGTTTTACGGAACCTGACGGTCGGCTGAAAGGAGGCGATCCCACAGCCGTCTTTCGACTCCGGGACGCCGCTGAAGACCTCGACGGGCTCGTGATCACGGAAGAGCTCCGGGCGTGGGCCGAGCGCAGTCTCGCCAAGGAGAGGGCCGCGCGACGAGGGGAGGAGCTGGCGCGGCAGATTCGGCATCACGGCGGTCAGCTGCCGGGGCTGAAGGCGCGGTTGCACCCCTACCAAGTCGACGGCGTCGCGTTTCTGGCCTCGCGGGGGCGGGCCCTGCTCGCGGACGACATGGGCCTCGGCAAGACGCTGCAGGCCATCGCCGCCTGCCAAGTGCTCATGCAGGAGTCGGGCGTAGAGCGGGTGCTGGTCGTGTGCCCTGCGTCGCTGAAAGGGCAGTGGGAAGACGAAATCACTCGATTTACCGGGCGTAGCGTGCAGGTCGTGCAGGGCGGCGCTAAGGCGCGACTGGCGCAGTATCGGGTACACGCGGCGTTCACCATCGTGAATTACGAGGTCGTACTGCGTGACTTCGACGTGATCGGCAGCGCGCTCGGCATGGACGTGTTGGTGCTCGACGAGGCGCAGCGGATCCGGAACTGGAAGACCAAGACCGCCGCCGCCGTCAAGCGTTTGCAGTCGCGCTACGCGTTTGTGCTGACGGGGACGCCGCTCGAGAACCGGCTGGTGGACCTCTACAGCGTCATGCAAGTCGTGGAGCCGCGAGCGCTGGGGCCGCTGTGGCGTTTCATGGTGGACTTTCACATCACCGACGAGCGCGGCAAGGCGCTGGGCTATCGCAACCTGAGTGAGCTTCGCCTGCGGATGGCGCCGCACATGCTGCGTCGCAACCGCGATATCGTCGCCGATCAGCTGCCCGCGCGGACGGTGGTGCGGCGCTATCTGCCCTTGAGTCCGCGGCAGAAGGACCTGCACGACGCGGCGTTGCTGGCGGTGCGCACCATCTACGAGACGGCGAAGAAACAGCATCGTCCGCTCACGCCGAGCGAAGAGACCCGGGTGCTCGCCGCGCTGCAACAGGCGCGAATGGCGTGTAACGCGGCGGGGCTGGTCGATGGGGAGACGGAGGGTTCGCCGAAGCTCACGGAGCTGGCCGCGCTGTTGGAGACGCTGTGTCTGGACGAGGGTCGCAAGGTGGTGGTGTTCAGCCAGTGGACCAAGATGCTCGACATGGCCAAGGGCGTGGCGGATGAGCTGGGGATCGGCAGTCGCATGCTCGATGGCAGCGTGCCGACCGCGAAGCGCAAGGCGCTGATCGATACGTTTCGCCACGACGCGACGGTGAAGATCTTCTTCGCCTCAGACGCCGGCGCGACGGGCTTGAACCTGCAGGTGGCCAACGCGGTGATCAACCTGGAGCTGCCGTTCAATCCAGCGTTGCTGGCGCAGCGCATCGCGCGGGTGCACCGGTTGGGCCAGGACTCGCCGTGTCTGATCACGCTGCTGGTAGCGGCAGGGAGCTACGAAGAGCAGATCGGCATGAGCTTGGTGAACAAGCAGGCGCTCTTTGAGTCGACCATCAGCGGCGAGGGCGACGAGGATGTGGTCGGCTTGACGCAGCGCTCGGTGCAGCTCGCGATGGAGGCGGCGGCGACGGAGCGCCGGCCGACGCAGGATGGCGAGGTGGTGGACGAAGACGCGCAGGACCTGAACGTCGCTCAGGACGACGGCGACGGTGAGGTGGTTGAGATCGTAGTCGAGGCGGCGGTCGAGGCGGCGGGCGCGGACACGGAAGATGGCCCGGATGCGGCGCCGGGAGGCCCTGGCGGCCCGAAGAAACGGGCTCCTAGCGTGAGTCCTTCGGTGGACAACCCGTCGTCGCTGGCGCCGCTGGTCGCGCGGTTGCAGACCCTGCTCGGCGACCGATTGCGACGCGTCTTTGTCGCCGGTCGCGGCCTGGTGGCGGTGGTCGATGTCGCGGACGAGGCGACCCACGCGGCGGTCGATCGGCTCTGCGCCGAGTTGTTTGATCGAGAGGCCGACGCGACGCTGCCCGTCGTGGTGGTTGATCCGCGCACGTGGCGCAGCCTGCAGGCCCTTGCGACAGGGGTCGCGGTAGGGGCGAGGGAGCTGACGTTGAGCGAGACGCCGCCGCCTGAGGCGCTGGTGAGTCCACTCGTGGTCCTGGCGGAGCGCAAGCTGCGAGCGGCCGAGGTGCTGGTGGACGCAGGCTGCGGCGCTGAGGCGCTGGGGCTGCTGAGGGAGGCGTGTGTCGCTGCGTTGGCGGGACGCTGCGAGCTTGAGGTGATGCCCGCGGAGGTGGCCGGCTGGCTGTATGGAGAGGCGGTGCCGAGTGGGCGTGTGGCGCCGGATGAGGCGGCGTTGGTGATGCAGCTGGTCGGGTTGGCGGCGATGGCTGCAACTGGCGGCGCGGGCGTGCCGGAGGCTGCGATCGCTGAGGTTTTGCGGGCTGTGCGGGTGGTAGCGGCGATGCGCGGCGCTGGCGCCGCAGCGTGAGGAGTCTGCGGTGGCGCGGCGTTGTGACCGCGGTGTTGGCGATGGCGCTGTGCGCCTGTTCGGCCTCGCCGTCCGCCGGTGTCACTGACGCTGGCGCTGCGACGGACGGGGCTGCGCCGGTCGACGCGAGCGACACGCCCGATGTTGGCCAGCCTGCGGACGCAGGCTCACTGGGTGACGCGACCGCGGACGCCACTGCCGCGGACGCCACTGCCGCGGACGCCACTGCCGCGGACGCCACTGCCGCGGACGCCACAACGGCGGGCGCCGCAACGACAGCGTCCCTGTTCGCCCTCGAACCCAACGACACCCTGAAGACCGCGACCGCCCTGCCCTACGGCGGCGGTGGGCGCGGCACCGTCGGCGGTTCCGACGCCGCCGATTGGTTTGTGGTGCATGGTCATCACGGCGGAGCGCTGCGGGTGTGGCGCCTCAACGGCGCGGTGCAGATCAAGACGTCGACAGTGGGCGACAAGCACTACATCGCAGTGACCGCGGCCAAATCCACGGCCTACGCGCTGCTCGTCGACTTCCGCCCAACTGCGGTGTCCGTCACGTCCACAGACCCGCTCGTCGTCGGCAAGTCCGGCGTCATTCATGGCCAAGGTTTCGGCGACGCGGCGGAGCTCGTGCGCGTGGTGATAGGCGGCGTTCTGGCGCCGGTGATCAGCGTGAGCGCCGACAAAATCAACGTCTTAGTTCCCTATGGCGCCGCCAGCGGCGAGCTGCGGGTCGTGTCTGGCGGCAGAGCGGCGAACGGGATGCAGGTCACCGTCACCGCGCCCGCCTATCCGGCCATCGGCTACAGCGGTGGCGTCGTCACCCAGACGGGCTCGCAGCGTTGGCTCGCCGGGGTCATCTCGGTGCGCGCTGGCCCGACCGTCACCGCCGAGGCGCTGCTCGCCGCCGTGAAGCCACTTGGCCTCGGCGCGTCGGGATGGTCGCCGTGGCGCAATCGTCACCGGCTCTCAGGCGCGCCGACAGTCCTGACGGACGTGCACGCCCTGGCCAAGAAGCTCATGGCGCTGCCGGAGGTCGCTCACGCGAGCGCGGTTCGGCTCGACGTCCGGGACAACGGCCAGTGGGCCACCTCGCCGTTTTATGCCCACAACGCTGAGGCACGGTACCGCACGGTCAACCTGACGGGGCTACACGACGCCTGGAAGCTCTTCGAGACGCTCGGAGGCGTCGCCGGCGAGCGGGTCCGCGTGACGCTGTTTGACAGTGGCCTCTGGTCCAAGCAGACCAACCCGTGCAGCCCCAGCTTCGACGCTTATCCCTATCGTGACGACACGGGCGGCTTCGACCTGATGCTGCCAGACGCCAGCGGCGCCAACTGGAGTCGACCCGCGAGCCTGGGCGATTGGGTTGACCGCGGCGACACCACTCCGACGGTGTGCGATGCCGGCACGCAAGCGAATCCACACCTCGACGGGCACGGCGCCAAGTGTGTTGGCGTCTTCGGTGCCGTGGTGCCGCTGGCAGCGGAGGCCACCCACGCAAACGGCGCGTTGACGGGCTTTTCGCGGGCGGGCGTCGACACCGGGCTGCCATTTCTAGCCGACGTCTGGAGCACACGCACACCCAGCGGCGCGCACCTGTCGACCCAACAGCTCGGTGACGCGATGTGGCGGCAGGAGCTCGGCGGCGCCTCCGTCGTCACGTTCAGCACCGGCGCAGTCGGCGACGCGGCGCTCTTTGACGACCCATTTGCGGTCTCAGAGAAGGTCTGGGTGGTCGCGGCAGGCAACGAGGCCTCGCCGGCGTCGGACAGCTGGCCGCAGCGCTACGCCAGCCGCCCGAACCACCTGCTCGTTGGCGCGGTGCAGGC